>DATHXE010000029.1:0-4097 GCA_035459845.1 Tepidisphaeraceae bacterium
CTCATGTTCGGCGGCGGCACCAAGAAGGGCGTCGTTTACGGCAAGACGCGCGACGAGTTCCCCTGCGACACGATCGAGAACCCCGTCTTCATCCACGACCTGCACGCGACGATCTACAAGACGCTGGGCATCGGGCCCAAGACGGCGTTCGACATCGAGAAGCGCCCGTTCTACGCGACGCTGGACGGGAAGGGGAAGGCGATCGCGGAGATCGTGGGGTAACCCGTCCACGCCGACTCCTGTGGAGTCGGATTCGCGGGCGTAGTCGCGAGTTTCGCGCCGCATAACAGCCCGCGCCGTGCGCCCGCTAACCCGCAAGCGGGTGTGCTGCGCACACGTCACCCCATCGTATCGAACGCCTCCCGCACCACCCCCGCGAGCTCACGCAGCGCCTTTCCCCCGTCCCCGCGGTAGCTCGATCCGTGCATCACTGCCAGCGTCCGCGGCTCCAGTTCCGCCAGGCGTTTCAGCAGCGGCTCCGTGTGGCACGTGTAGGGCATGTAGCCGATCAGCGGGCCGGTCTGCATCAGTTTCACGGCGTCCTTCACGCGGCCGAGGATGTCGGCGTCGGTGATGGGCGGGACGTCGCCGAAGTGGTGGAACAGGTCGGAGCAGAACAGCGTCCGCTGGGCCTCGTCCCATAGCAGGCCCGCGTCCCAGCCGTGCGGGATGTGGGGGCAGGTGATGTAGCGGAAGCGGTGGCGGCCGGTGTCGAGCACCTCGCCCGCGCCCAGCGCGCGGGCCGGGCGGGCGGCGAAGTCGTCCACGTTGACAATCTTCCCGACGAAGCCGCACACGGGCTCGGCGTGGGGCGCGATCGCCAGCCAGTCGTTGAGCGCCCCGCACTCGTCGGACTCGAAGTGGCTCCAGCTCACGTACCGGAGCTTCGCCGGGTCGATCAGCTTGGCGACTGCCTCGCGCAGGGGTGCGAACGCGCGGCGGTACCCCGTGTGAAACAGCAGCGGCGCATCATCCCGCACGAGGAAGTGGTTGAACTGCATGTTCAGCGCGGGCTCGAACAAACAGATCCGAAACACGTCGGGCGCGATCTCGTCGATGGCGGCGTCGGGCATGGGGCGCGTCCTCCAGACGATAAACGTACCGGTGCGTGCGACGGACGCAACGAAAATCACCCGTTACCGACGCCGCCGCGTGCGCAGCACGCCCGCTTGCGGGTTAGCGGTCCCAACCGTACACGATCCCCAGTCGCGCCGCTCCCACTACAACCCGCGCCGATCGAGCTCCTCCGACAGCGTCTCGAGGTTCCGTTTCGCGTCGCCCGACAGCTGGTCCGCGGGCAAGTGCTGCTTGAACTTCTCGTACGCGAAAAACATCCGCTTGATCTGGCTGTTCGATGCCCCCCTGAGCACGTCCGCCGCGTCCGCGCGCTGCAGCACGTGCTCGATCATTCCCGCCGCCTCCGAGTACCGGCCTTTGGTCCCCGCCTTGGCGTGTGAGTACGCGTACTCGGTCGCCACGTGCACCTCCATCTTGGCCTGGTTCTGCGCCTTCGACGCCTTGGGGTCGAACACCGCCGCGTCGTCCTTGAGCGTCTTGAGCGCTTCGCCCGCCCCGGTACCGGCGACCTTCTCCTTGTCCGGGCCGAACGACGCCCACACCTCCGCGCCGGCCAGATTCCCCGCCACTTCCGACTCCAGCGGGCTGACCGGCGTCTTGCCCTTCGCGTACAGCAGCGCGTGCAGGCCCTCGTGCGCCAGCACCGACGCCAATCCCTCCGGCGTGCCCGCGAGTTTGTCGGACACCGTCATCACCGACCCCGAGCCCTTCCCCGGCTCGGGCGCCTTGTCGGGCTTCGTGTAGCCGAGGTGCCCGCCCGGCACTGCGCCGAACGCCAGCTTGCCCTGCGCGTACATCGTCCGCACCTGCGCGACGACTTCCTTCCCCTGGCCCGTCTTGCCCCACGGCGTGGACGCGGTCAGCTCGATCGACACCGCCATCGCCACCTTCTTGTCGGTGACGGTGCCGTCGCGCACCGCCTTTACCAGCGCCTCGAACGCCGCCGGGTTCTTCTGGCGGAGTTGTTGGACGTGCTCGAGCTGTTGCTTGGGCCCGAGCTTCGCGATCGCGGCCGCATCCGTCGCCGGCGACGGGCCCTTCGCCACGGTGCCGGGCAGCTTCGCGCCGCCCGTATCGGCCAGCAGCACGTCTCCGGCCGGGAACTTCGGCAGTTCCTCTTTCGGCTCGGACCCCCACCGCAGCGCGTCGCCCAACGCGTCCCCCGCGCCGCGCAGCACCTCGCCCGAAGTCTCGCCCGCGAACGCCTCCGCGCCGGCCGGCGTGGGTGCGGCGCCCGCACCGGCGTCCTTCGCCACGTCGACGGGGCTGGTGTCCGGCGGGGGAGTCTGGGTTACGTTGGTGGGGCCGACGCGCATGGGATCGCTCCGAGTAAGTGGCTGCACAATGGTAGCCAACCGGCGCGACCCCCGCCCCATTCCGTGATGCCCTGTTCGGGTCCCGTGCAGGACCCGACCCGCACTCCTTGGCGTGCGATTACGTGTGATAATCCGCGTTGATCGTCACATATTCCTTCGACAGGTCGCACGTCCAGACCGTCGCCGACGCCTTGCCCAGGCGGCAGTTCAGGTCCACCTTCACTTCCTTCTCCTTCAGCGCATTGCTCACCGCGGCCGCGTCGATCACGGTCGGCGTGCCCTTGTCGAACACGACGGTGCCCTGCAGCGTGAGCGTGGCTTTGTCCGGGTCGAACGCGGCGCCCGCGAGGCCGGCGGCCGATACGATCCGGCCCCAGTTCGGGTCGTTCCCGTGCATCGCGCACTTGACCAGCGGGCTGTTCGCGACCGCGCGGGCCATCAGCCGCGCGTCGGCCGGGGTCTTGGCGCCCGTGATCGTGACGGTGACGACCTTCGTCGCGCCCTCGCCGTCGGCGGCGATCTGGTACGCCAGCGACTGCGTCACTTCCGCGAGCGCCGCCGCGAACGTCTTGACCGCCTTGGGCCCGGCGATCTTCGCGCCGCTCGCGCCGCTGGCGAGGATCACGGCCGTGTCGTTCGTGCTCATGTGGTCGTCGATCGTGACGGCGTTGAACGACCCGTCGCTCGCGTCCTGAAGCAGCTTGCGGAGCACGGTCGGCGCGACCTGCGCGTCCGTCGTCAGGTACGCGAGCATCGTCGCCTGTTTCGCCTTGGCCCCAACCGCCACGCGCGGGCCGATCATGCCGGCGCCCTTGCAGATGCCGGCGAGCGTGACCGTTTGTTTGCCGATCTTGAACTGGGCCGCGGCCGTCTTGCGCTTCGTGTCGGTCGTCAGGATCGCATCCCCGAACGCCAGCGCGTGCTCGGCCGAGCTCCCCAGGTTCTGCCCCGCCTCGATGATGCCCCGCTCGACCTTCTCCATCGGCAGCAGGTGCCCGATGATGCCGGTGGAGGACGGGAGGATCTCGGCCGCCTTGCACTTGGCGACCGCCGCGGCGAGCTCGCACATCCGCCGGGCGTCCCTCTCCCCCTGCTTGCCCGTGCACGCGTTGGCGTTGCCGGAGTTGATCACGATCCCGCGCAGCGCGCCCTTGGCGACGTGCTCGCGCCCGACCTTGACCGGCGCCGCGAACACGCGGTTGGTCGTGAACGCCGCCGCCGCGCTCGCCGCCGACTCGGCGATCAGCAGCCCGACGTCGGGCGTCTGGCGGATCTTGATCCCGGCGTAAATCCCGTTCGCGATGAACCCGCGCGGGGAAAGCAGGTGGAGTTCGGCCATGGCGGTTCGTGTCCTTCCTTGGGAGATCGCATTGCGCCCCGGCAAGGCGCGGGCGCGAAGGATAAGAGACCCGCGGGCGCACGTCTAGGATCGAACGGCCCGTCTCATCGCTCAGAAGTGTCCCCCGCTTGGAGCGCTATCAAATCGCGTTTGCGGGCCCGCCCTTGCAAGGGCTGCTGCAGTGGCGTCGCCTCTTCGCGATAGTCGTCCCTCAGGTCCCGAAAAAGTCCGCCGGTCATTCGACCTTCGCCGGCGAATCGCTATTCTGATTCTCGACCGTCGTCACCCCTTATGCTCCGCCGCCCGTTCCTCCTCACGCTCCTTGGCGCGGCCTCCGCCTTCGCCGAGCCCCCCCCCCCCCCGCC
>DATHXE010000030.1:0-3304 GCA_035459845.1 Tepidisphaeraceae bacterium
GAGTTCGCCGAGCCGAACCCGAGTGAGGCCCAAGCGTCCGGCGGCCGCGGGCGGTGGCTCGTCGGACTCCTGCTGCTCCTGCCACTGGCAGGGGGCGCGGCGGTCTTCTGGTGGAAGGTGCGCGGGCACTGACCACGGGGCGACCGCGGGCGGACGGTCGCCGGGGAGGCCCCGCCACGCGAGCCGCTCAGTCCACGATTTCCAGCAGCGACGGGTTTACCTCGAGACTGCACGCCTGGCCCAACATCCGGACGGTGAGGACGAGCCGGTTCCAGCCCAGGCGCTCCTCGACGAAGCCCTCCAGTCCGAGCATCGGGCCGGCGCCGACCCGAACTTTTTTCCCGATCACCAGGTGGGGGTACGGGTCTAACGTGATCTCCTGTCCGATGGCCAGGTACAGGTTGCGCAACTCCCAATCGATCCGGCCCTGGTCGGCCACCGGAATGATGTTGGCGACCCGGCGGGTGCGGTCCGCCTGGTACGCCTGATCGATCGGGCCGCGCAGGAAGACGTAGCCGGGGAACAGCGGTTCCTCGACCGACGCTTTCCGCTTGCCGTAATAGCGGAGGTGGCGAATCAGCGGGAGGAAGTGTCGAACGCCCAATCGGTCCAGGTCGGTCGACAGGGCCTTTTCCTGACGGCTTTTCGTGTGAATGACGAGCCAGGGATCAGCCAGGTCCGGTTCGAACGCGGGACAGGGAAGGGGAAGAAGGGTCATGCCGGTGCTCCGACGGGAAGGCCTGTGAAACGTGAGGGGTTATCCGGTGGGGAACGCCGCGGGTTTCAAGCACTGGAATGCCGGGCCGGCGGCGGGGATTCGGCGGCGGCGGTCGTCAGATCGACCTGGTCGTCCCCGACGGCGGTGGCGAAGACCAGGGTGATGCGGGTCCCCCCCTCGGGCCCGGACTCGAAGACCACCCGGCCGCCCATGTGGTTGAATCGTTCGCGAAGGTTGAACAGGCCAAAGCTGTTGGTCGCGCGGGACTGGCCTACGCCGATGCCCACCCCGTCGTCGGTGACCGAAACCGACGCCCAGGGGTCGTCGCCGCTGAGCGTGACGGTGGCGCGCGTGGCGCGGGCGTGTTTGACCACGTTGGTGAGCAACTCGCGGGCGCCCTGGTAGAGGGCGATCAACTTCTCGTGGCCGAGGTCGGCCAGTCGGGCGGCGCCGTCGGCGTCGACGACGCAAACCGCGAGTCCGTGGCGCCGCTGAACCTGGTCGGCCAGCCATCGAAGGGCGGCGCCCAGGCCCGCCTCGTAGAGCAGGGGGGGGCTGATCTCGCAGGTGAGCGAGCGCGTCTGGGCGATCGCGCGGGACAGGTCCCCCACGACGTCGGCGATCGTGCGCCGGGTGGCGGAGATGAAGTCCGCGCCGTCCGGTTGCGTGTTCAACATGTCCAGTCGAATCTGCGCGACGGCGAGGGTCGAGCCGATCTGGTCGTGGAGCGTGGCGGCGATCTTCCGCCGCTCGCGCTCCTCCGTGCTGGTCACGTTCGCGGCCAGGGCGCGGAGCTTGCCCTGGTAGGCGATCAGCTTGTCCTCGGCGCGGAGGCGGTCGGTCACGTCGATCGCCAGCCCCCCGACCAGGTCGCTTTCGACCCGGTCGCCGGCCCGGTGGATGACGAACCGGGTGAGGACGAACGACCGCTCGAGGTCCGCCCGCCGCAGGACGACCAGCGAGTGACGGGCGCCGGGGGCCGCCCCCTCGAGGACCGACCCGCTCGCGCCGAATTCGGCAGCCGCCAGGCGGCGGACGACCTCGGGCCGGTCGATCTCGTCGTCCCGCTTGAGTTGCCACTGCCCGCCCGTCAGCCCGAACCACTCCTCGCACGCGCGGTTCATGTACACGTACCGGCCCTGCCCGTCCTTGATGAACGCCAGGCCCGGCAGGTGTTCCATGAACAGCGCGAACCGTTGCTCGCTCTGGTGCAGGGCGTGCTCGGACGCCTTGCGCTCGGTGATGTCGGTCGTGACCCCGAACAGGTGCCACCGGTTCGCCCCGGCCTTGTGCACGCGCACGTCTTCGGACAGCCACCGGACCTGCCCGTGGCGGTCGACGCACCGGTACTCGTGCGCGTAGCCCGACTGGCCGGCGAAGACGGCCCGCGTGCACGTGCGCCCGACGGCCAGGGCGTCGTCCGGGTGGCGGCTCTTGACCCACGCCTTGAAGTACGTGGTGGTCGACGACAGGTCGAGCGGGAGCACGTGCTGCGCCGCCTGCTCGTCCTGCACCCGGACCGTCCACAGCAGGCACCTGCCGGCGTCCGCGGCGGCCCCGGCGCCCGCCGCGCCGGTGGCGGGACCCTCGACGACCGCCTGCCACAAGATGCACCGCGTCTGGGACGCGACGTTGCGCAGCTCCTCTTCAGCCCGCTTGCGCGACTCCATCTCGCGGCGCAGGCGGGTGACCGCGCTGGCCAGGTCCGACGTGCGCCGCTGCACCTTGTCCTCCAACCCGGACTTGATCCGGATCAACTGCTCGGTCACGATCCGGCGACGCCAATTGACCCACCCCATCAGCCCCGCGACCACCCCCGCGGCCGACCAGGTGACGCAACGGCGGGACGAGGGGAACGGCTGCCAGAAGTCGGGCACGGTGACGGACGTGCCGATGACGAACGTCGCGGCCGTCAGGGCCCCAGCGCCCACTCCCCCCGCGAAGGTGGCCACGATCAGGCCCAGAAGCGGGACGATCTCGACCGTGGCGGAATGGTCGTTCCGAGATGCGAGGGCCGTGATCGCGGCGCCGACGAGCAGGCCCGATCCGAGTCGCCAAGCCTGGCGGACGCAGCGGAGGGACTGACCGAGCCTCGGCGCCGCGCGCGCGTCGTCCTCCTCATCGGTCGCGCTGAGCCCGCCGCCCCAAACACTGGTTTTGCCGATACTGCCCATAGTGTCAGATTCCCACCGGCGTTCCTCCGTCCGACGCAACGATTGCAAATCCCGCACCCTTCGGCCGACAGATTATACTTTGTTTTCTCGCCGCCTCCTATTCGCGAGACCATTTAGGCAATATAATATGTGTTTGTCAAGGCTTGAGCCGAACCCTTCGGGGCATTCCAGTGTGCGGTAATTACAGCCGCGGTTGGCCCGGTGCGTCATGCATCATTTGATCATCCTCTGTTGCCTGGCCGGAGACGCCATTTGGTGGCGATGGGCGGATCGGGGCGTGCGTCGGTACGGTCGATCCGGGTGCCGGCCGATCGCGCGCGCGGGGCTGGGATGCCTCATGGTTGGGCTCGCGGCCTTTCCGGCGTCGTTGTGGGCGAAAATGTTGTTTGAGGACCCGCCTCCGTGGGGGCCG
>DATHXE010000031.1:0-1646 GCA_035459845.1 Tepidisphaeraceae bacterium
AACCGCCCGCTGAGCGGCGGGATCATCGATGTGGAGGGCGGCGCGCCGGTCGTGATGACCGCAGGCGGGAGTCACGAGGCCGCGGGCATGGTGGCGCTAGCCAAGGCCGGCAAGCTCACGCTTCGGGTGACAGATACAGACGGCCAGTCGTCGACCGACGCGATTTCCATCCCCGTCACGCTCCTGACGGACGAGCGGCCGTTCGTGCGGCTGGTCCAGCCGATGGCCAACTCGTATGCGACGCCGTCGAGCGTGTTGCCGATGGAGGTGATCGCCGAGGACGATTACGGCGTGTCCCGCGTGCAACTGTTCCGGAGTTTGAACGACTCGCGGGCGCTGCCGGTGGATCTGGCCGTGCCGCAGCCGCCGCCGGTGCGGTTCCCGGGCGGGACGAAGGTCGAGCTGTCGAAGCTGGGGCTCAAGCCGGGGGACACGATCAAGGTGTTCGCGCGGGTGGAGGACAACGACCCGGCGGGGGCGAAGGGGTCGGAGAGCACGATTGCGGTTGTGCGGATCATCTCGGACGCGGACCTGAAGCGGATGGTGCTGGCGCGCGAGGGCATGGAGGTGCTGCAGTCGAAGTACGCCGAGGCTCGAAGGCGCCTGGAAGGGGCGGCCGAGGAGCTGAAGAAGCTGCAGGACGAGCTCGCGAAGAAAGAGGCCGCGGGCGAGGTGGATGAGGCGCTCAAGAAGCGGATCGAAGAGCTGGCCGAGCGCATGGCGAAGGACGCGGAGGCGGTTCGCAAGGCGGCGAAGGACGAATTGCCGTTCGACATCGACCGGAAGCTCGCCGGCGATTTGGAGAAGCTCGCGGACGAGCTCGAGAAGGCCGCGAAGGAGGCGGGCGCGGCTGGCAAGAAACCCGGGCAGACGGTGGGCGGGTTGGCCGGGAAGTTGGGCGAGCTGGCCAAGCGGCTCGGCGGGGCGGGGGAGAAGTTCGACAAGGACGTGACGATCCCGCTGGACCACCTGGCGCGGGTCTTCCCGCTGATCGAGGCGCAGGCGCGGTTCGTGCTGATCTACGAGCGGCAGCGGGACCTGGCCGACCGGGCCGCGAGTTTGAAGGACAAGGCCAAGGCGGTCGACCCGAAGGACAAGGCGCGGATCCGCGACATGGAGGAGGAGGAGCTGGCGCTGCGGCAAGACCTGATGGAACTGCTCGGCGACATCGAGCGGGCGGCGCTGGGGATCTCGGAGGAGGAGTACCAAGAGCTGCAGAAGACGGCCCAGGAGTTCGTGCAGAAGGTGCGCGAGAGCGGGGCGAACGAGGCGATGAGCGAGGCGCACGAGCGGCTGGCCGACTTCGACGGGACGGGCGGGCACGCCAAGGCGAAGGAGGCGGCGGACATCCTCGAGCAGTTCATCTCCCGGTGCAAGGCGATGGGCGACAGGGCCGTGGGCAAGCTGGTCTTCCAGCCCGGATTGGCCGAGGGACTTGGGAACACGATCGAGCAGCTGCTGGGCGCCGAAGGCCTGTCGCGCGGCGGCGGCGGGGGCGCTGGCGGCGGGCAGACGGCCCGCCGGAGCACGCTGCGGAACGTCGGGATGTACGGCGACCTGGCGCGGGCGGCGCGCGAGTCGCGCGCCGGAAGCGGCCGCTCGGACAAGGGCGCATCCGGCGACGGGCGTGGCGGGATGACCGACCG
>DATHXE010000032.1:0-3409 GCA_035459845.1 Tepidisphaeraceae bacterium
GACGAGGAAGTTGACGTCGAACGATTTCAACGACGGCCGGCGGAGCTCCAGGTCGCGCCGCCAGGACTTGTCGTCCGCGTTCACCGACGCCAGCGGCATCGGGGCCGAGATCAAATGCGGCACGAGCTGCCGCCACGGCGCGTCTTCCAGCGACACCTTCGACTCGACCCACTTGGCCTTGTCGGCGTTCCACCACGCGACGTGGTCGGCCTGCAGGGCGGCGATGCACTTGCGGTCGCCCAGGTCCATCTGGATCTTGTCCGGCGTGACCGGCGACCCCGCGGCGTACAGCACGCGGTAGGCGCGGAAGGCCTCGTCGAGCGTCGTCAAGCGCCCGATGAAGTGCTCGACCAGGTCGGCCGACCGCCAGATGCCCACGACCTTGCCCACGCCGTCGATCACGTCATCGTCCGCCGGGTTGCGCGAGTCGCACCTGGCGTAGATCTGCGTCAGCAGCTCCTTGTTCTTCCGAGTGGGCGGCGACACCGCCAGCAGCTCGAGCGCACCCACCCGCAGCTGCCCGCGCAGCGTGTCGGTCTGCGCCAGCGAATACGTCACGTCCATCAACTGTCCGTACTGGTCCATCCCCAGCGACGGCGCCCGCGACAGCAAACACTCCCACGCCACGGCCCGCACCAGCGGGTCCGCCTCCTTCTTCGCCATCTCCAACAGCGCCTTGGTCGGTCCGTTCCGCGGCAGGCGATTCAGACACACGGCCATCAGCGACTTGGCCACGCGGTCCTTGCTCTTGGCGAAGAGCGCGCCGTACTCCTTCTCGAGGAAGTCGAGCAGCTTGGTCGCCTTCGGATCTTCCACGGCCGGCGCAGCGGCAGCAGCGGGCGCACCGGGCGCAGGAGCAGCGCCCGTCGAACTCCCGCCGAGCTTGAACTGCGCGAACGCGGGCGGCGCGACGACGGCGGCGAGCAGGGCGGCGATCCCGAGGCGGCGCGAGAGGCGATTCGGCATGGGCGCTCCGTTGGACGAGCGGGTCTGTCAGAAGTGTGCGGGCCGAATCCTAACGTGCGGGGTGGGGTGGGAACAAGCGTTTTGTTCGGGCGGGCGAAATCGCCACAGAGCTCACAGGGCCACAGAGAAGCGGAGGAGAGGGGTGATGTTGGAGGGTGACGCCGGGCCCGCGATTGGAGTCGTTCTCTGATCTTCCTCTGTGTCTCTGTGTGCCCTGTGGCGATGCTGCGCGCTAGACGAACACGTCGATCACCCCGAGGGTTCCCAGGAGCAAACTGATCACCCCGTTGATCGTAAAGAACGCCAATCCCACCTTCGACAAATCATTCTCCCGCACCAGCGCGTGCTCGATGACCAACAGCGCGACCGCGATCGCCGCGCCGACGTAATAGATCGGCCCCAGCAGGGGGGTGACAAACCCGATCGTCACCAACAGCGCGGCGCAGCCGAGATGCGTCACCCGCGCGACCCACAGCGCCCGCCCCACGCCGATCTTCGCCGGGACCGAAAACACGCCCGTCTGCCGGTCCGACTCCCAATCCTGGCACGCGTAAATAATGTCGAACCCCGCCGTCCACAGCAGCACCGCCCCCGCCATCACCACCGGCGGCCACGCGACCGCTCCGGAGATCGCAACCCAAGCGCACATCGGCGCCAATGCCAGCGCGAGTCCCAGGTAATAGTGGCACAGGCGCGTGAACCGCTTCATCAACGGATACGCACTGAGAAACGCGAGCACGAGCGGCCCCAGATACGTCGGCCACGGGTTGCCGTAGAACGCGAGAAACCCAACGCAGCCAAACATAAACCCCACGCAGCACGCCCCCGCCGCCAGCCCATAGAACCGCGGCGACAGCGCCCCGCTCGGGATCGCCCGCCGGGCAGTGCGCGGGTTCAGCTTGTCCAGGTGCGCGTCCAGCAGCCGATTGGCCGCCATCGCCACCGTCCGCGCGCACACCATGCACCCGACGATCAGCCCCACGCGCCCCCACCCCGGCCAGCCACCGGCCGCGAGGAACGTGGCCAAAATCGCCCACGGCAGCGCGAAGACCGTGTGCGAAATCTTAATGTCCCCGGCGAAGGTGCGCAGCTTGGACGAGGCGGCTTGCGGGGCGAGACTGACCGTGGCTTGGCTCATGAACTTCCAAAGTATACGAGAACGGCGATCGCGCTTCGAAGACCACCAACGTTTTGAGAACAGCGGGGCGCTCAGGGTGCCATGCCCTCGCGAGCCGCCAACGAATGTGGCTTGCAAAATGGCGCAATCGGCTCGCGTGGGCATGCCCCGGAGGTGTTGGATTCCCCAGTCGAGAACATCTGGGGTATGCCTACGCCCGCGGTTTCGCCTCGACACGCAGGCAGCGAGTTTGGCCGCGGGCGAAGGCATGGTACCCGTAGCGCGCCGGCGCGAGCCCTCACCGCCCCGTCTCCTCGCGCCGCACCGCCATGTTCGGCGGCGCGATCACCCCCAGCCGAACCGCATTCTCAAACAGCGCCACCACCACGACCGTCACCATCGGCCCGAGCCGCACCGACCCGCCCGCCGCCAGCTCGTGCGTCGCCGTAAACGTCTCCCCGTCGTGCGGCCCACCCACGTGCCGCCCGCGGACGAGCAGCCGCACGCCCGCCCGGTCGACGTCGGTCGGCGACACGGCGAGCGAGTCGCCGATGAGCAGCGTCTGGTCGGGCTCGCGGGTGATCTGGGTCAAGGAGATGAGAAGGATGAAGGCGGAAGGATGAAGGATGAGGATCGAAGAGCGTTACGCTAGTTTCACCGGCGGCCTGATGTTCTTCGGATCCCACCGCGTGTCCATCGTATGCCGCACGCCCACCAGATCCAGCAACTTCCCCGCCACGAAGTCAACCACCTCTCCGACCGTCGTCGGATTGAGGTAGAACCCGGGGTTCGCCGGGCACAAGATCGCCCCCGCGTCCGACAGCGCCTTGTAATTGTTGACGTCGATCGGCGACAGCGGCATCTCGCGGTGCACGACCACCAGCCGCCGCCGCTCCTTGAGCGTGACGGCGGCGGCGCGGCTGATCAGGTTGTCGCCCAGGCCGTGGGCGACCTCGGCAAGCGTGTTCGACGAGCACGGGACGATCACCATCCCATCGTGCAGGAACGACCCGCTCGCGAGCTTGGCGCCGACGTCGTTGTAGTTGTGCAGGGTGACAGTGTGTTTTGTGGAACCCGCCAGCGCGGGGACGTCGACTTGCTCCATGCCGAGCTCGTCGTGCAGCAACCGCCGGCCGAGCGGGCTGACGACGAGGTGGACGTTGATGCCGGCCGCAACGAGACCCCGAATGAACCGCTGGGCGTACAGCGCACCGGACGCGCCCGTGATGGCAGTGACAATGTCCATTTGCCGCGATGATACGCGACAATCCGCGAAGCAGTCCGGACTTTCAACGGGATTGAAAGGGGGGGAGCCGCGGAGCGGCG
>DATHXE010000033.1:0-10232 GCA_035459845.1 Tepidisphaeraceae bacterium
CCACGGAGCTTGCTCCGTGCGTTCTTCCGTTCGAGAGCGGTTCGCAAAAGAAAGCACGCGCCACTCGGAAGCGGCGCGTGCTCGTGTTGACTGTCCAGTCGTGCGTCGAAGGGCACCCAAGGTGGGTGCGGCTCCGGCGTCGGATCTCGGTGTGGCAGGGGAGGGGCGAAAGTCACGCTCCATCCCCCGGGCCAGACGCATGCGTTACCGCTTGCGACGATCGCGACGGGCCTTGCGCTTCTTCGAACCGATCTTACGTCGACGTCGCGGCTTACCCATGCGGCTAGCTCCTTTCTCGTTTCACAAGGGGTGGGCGGATCACCGTTCCGCCGGGGGGGCGGCGGATCGGACGAACCGGGTAAGGTAATGAGAAGGGGGCCTTGCGTCTAGGCGCGGCGGGGGCGAATGCGCGGGAAAGCGGCAACGCGGCGCGACGCCCGGGCGACGCGTGCGGGGCGACGTCGTCGCAGAATGCGGCGCGCGCCACTCGCGGAGGTCGCCCGGCGAGGGTTTCGGTAAGGCGGGCAGGTTATCCGGACGCAGAATCGCCGAAAACCGGGCGGATTTTCCCCCGGTACGGCCGTTGCGTTTGGTAGCTTGAACAGACCGCCAGGACTAGGAGTTTGCCTAATGGTTAAGCTCGATGCCGGCAACGTGCTCCTCAAGCCTTCGCACCGGAGGCAAGTGATGGGGCAGCTCAAACGCTCCCAAAAGTTGGTCGAGCGGCTCGGGGGTTCGGATCTGACGATCACGATGCAACGGGTCGGCCACCAGCACGAGGTGCGGGCGGCGATGCACGACGCGCGCGGCGGCGGGGACTTCACCTGCCGGTGTCGCCAGCGCGACTGGCGCGCGGCCGTCCGCGAGCTCGTCCAGCGCGTGACCCATTACCTGCACGACCGGCGCGTCGGACTGGCGTAAGGAGTACCTTAATAGCCGCCGGCGGTCGCCGTCGGTTGCGTAGATCCTCCCCGAAGGACTCTGTCAGGAACGATTTCGGCGAAACGTCGTCAAACCCGCGGCCCGTCCGTTCGTATGAGAGTCGGAGGCGGCCCCAACCCGGTTGGTCTCAAGCCTGGCGGCTTCGAAGACCGGGACGGCCCCAACCCCCGATCGATACGCACGGCCGGGCCGTCGGGCGGTCGTGTCGGACATGCGAGTGAGCCAGCGGGGCACCTTGCAAACGACCCATGAATGCGGCATACTCCCGCATCGTGCCGGCCCCACCGTCGGCACGGACAAATGGATCGCCGAAGTAGCTCAATGGCAGAGCACCGCTTTCGTAAAGCGGGGGTTGTGGGTTCAACTCCCATCTTCGGCTTGGAGTCATAAACGCCGCGAGCCTAATGGTTTGCGGCGTTTCTCTTTGCGCCCGAGGGTGTCTGGCGGGATCGCACCGACCGATCCTCATCACGGTGCCGCGTTGACTGCCTGTTGGCACTTGGACAACGCCGCCCTGCGAATGCATCAACACGGTACGATTCGCTCATGGCGATCAGACCACGGACCTCCGCCCCCTCCGGCCGCCGAGATCGTCTCCGCGCTTGGCTGGTGGCGGGCATCCTGTTCATTGCCGTCGCGGGCGGTCTCGCCACCGACGCCGCGGACGGGCCGGCGTTCACGATCACGACCAGGCGGGACACCGACAAGGTGACGATCAGCGTTGAGAAGGATCAGACGGTTTTCGTCGTCCGCAGTCCGACCGGGATCGGCCGGGCGGAGATCGCTCGCACGGGCGAGAACTGGCCGGCGGGCGTGGTCGCCCGACTGCACCTCAAGGGCCTGGAAAGCTTCCGCGTGGCCAACGGGAAGGTCACGCTCGCCGTGGCGGTGTCCGGGCGCGGCGACGAGCAGCGTGTGCGGGTCTGGAAAGACGGTAAGGAAGACGCGCCGCTGGACGCCAAGAGCCCGTTCTGGACGGACGTGCGCCGCGTCGGTCGGGGCGACGGCAAGCCGGCGGACGACGGCTATTTCGAGGTGCCGCTGCCCCGGGCGTTCTTCGAGGCGAACCCGAAGTCGATCGAATTGAACTGGATCGACTTCTACCGATGACGGATCTGCCGAACGGGAGGTGGTCGTGCGCGCGATCGGCTTGGCGATGATTCTGGCGGTGGGTTTGCCGGCCGTCGCGGGCGAGATGCGCGTCTCGCGCGACGTCGCGTACGCCGACCCGAAAACTGAGCGGCAGACGCTCGACGTGTACGCTGGCGAGGGCGCGAGGGGTCGGCCGGACGTGTGGATCCACAGCGGGGGCTGGCAGGCCGGGGACAAGAAGGATGTGGGTCACAAGCCGCGGGCGTTCGTCGACCGGGGGTACGTGCTGGTCTCGGTCAATTACCGGCTGCTCAAGGACGGGGTGACGATCGGCGAAATGGCGCAGGACGTCGCCGCCGCGCTGCGGTGGGTGCACGATCACGTTGCCGATCACGGCGGCGACCCGAAGGCGATTTGCGTGACGGGCCACTCGGCCGGGGCGCAACTGGCGGCGCTCGTCTGCACGGACGACCGCTACTTCAAGGGGGTGAAGCTCGACCTGACGTTCGTCCGCGCGAGCGTGCCGGTAGACGGCGACACGTACGACGTGCCGATGCAGATCGCTACCGTCGAAGAGCGCCGGGCGGGGATCTACCGCAAGAAGTTCGGCGTCGAGGCGAGTCGGCGCGAGCGTTCGGCGGTCACACATGCGGCGAAGGGCAAGGACATCCCGCCGTTCCTCATCCTTCATGTGGCCGGACACGCGGAGACGCGGGCGCAGTCCGATCGGTTGGCTGACGCGCTGCGCGACGCGGGCGTGCCGGCCAGCGCGCTCCCGGTCGAAGGCAAGACCCACGTGACGCTCAACGCCGACCTCGGCCAACCCGACGACAAGGCAACGGCGGCGATGTTCGAGTTTTTCGCAGAGGCGACGGGGCGCTGATCGGGCATGCAACGGGGCCAGCTGACCCTTGCCTTTCGGTCGGGCCGGTGTAATATGGGATGTGTTCGGCGGCCCCCGCCGGGCATGGTTCGCGGGCGTAATTCAGTGGTAGAATGTCAGCTTCCCAAGCTGAACGTCGTGGGTTCGATCCCCATCGCCCGCTCTTCTCCCTAAGTACAGCCAAACGCTAACACTAGCGTACCCGCCCGCGTCGGGCGGCGTGGCCCTCGGAACCCCGGTGAAGTGGTAGAACTACCACTTATCCCGCGGGGCCGGAGGAGTCCCGCCATGCCCCGACCCCGCCAGATCCCCGCATACAAACTGCACATGCTGTCCGGCCAGGCCTGCGTGATCCTGGACGGCAGACACGTCTACCTCGGTACGTTCGGGTCGCCCGAGAGCCGTGAGAATTACGCCCGCCTGATCGGCGAGTGCTTCCGCCCGGGGGCTGGTGATGCTGAGCGCGCGGACGCCTGCCGCGGGCTTTGCCTGCGCGTCCCGGGGCGGTAGAGTCCCGACGCACTCACGATCCCGGTGGCCTTGCCCGCCGGGGAGAACGGCATCCGGGGCTTTCGATCGAAGGAGGACGGGCGCGTGTCGATCTACGAGAATTTGAACGAGTTCGCGGGCCGGCCGGTGAAGGATTTCGACCCCGAGGTCGGACTCGCCGACCCCAAGGGTGTCGCGTACCGGATTCGTCTCGACTACGACGAGTCGGACGGCGGTGGGAAGTGGCTGGACAAGTTCGCCGCGCTTACGGCAAGCCCGGAGGCGCGGGAGTTGGAGGCTCTGGTTGTTGGAACGTGGGAGGACGTGTCCAGCGGCACGGGTTCGGTCGCGATCGTCGAGGGACTCGCGGCGGCGCGGGACAAGTTGCCGGGCCTACGGCACTTGTTCTTCGGGGACATCATCTCGGAAGAGTGCGAGATCTCGTGGATCGAGCACGGCGACTTCGGGGCGCTCCTGGGCGCGTACCCCGGGCTGGTCGAGGTGACGATCCGGGGCGGGTCGGGCCTGTCGCTCGGGCGCGTGCGGATGCCCGCGCTGCGAAAGCTGGCGATCCAGGCGGGCGGGCTCCCGCCGGCGGTCATCCACGATATCGCCGCCTCGGAACTCCCAAGCTTGGAGCACCTGGAGTTGTGGCTCGGCGAACCCGACCGGGGCGGGGACGCGACGGTCGACGATCTGGCCCCGCTGCTCGCGGGCGACCGGTTCCCGAAACTTAAGTACCTGGGACTGAAGAACAGCGTGATCCAGGACGACGTGGCGGCGGTGCTGGCGAACGCGCCGGTGCTCGGCCGGCTGGAGACGCTCGACTTGTCGCAAGGCGCGCTCGGCGACGAGGGGGCGCGGGCGCTGCTCGCCAGCCCGCTGATCCGTAAGCTGAAGAAGTTGGACCTGCGGCACCACTTCATCTCGGACGACCTGGCCGGCCAACTCAAGAAGATCGGCGGGGTCGAGGTGGACGTGAGCGAGAAGCAGGAACCGCACGAGTGGGGCGGCGAGCAGCACCGGTACATCTCGGTCAGCGAATGATCGACGCGTTGCGTTCAGAGTCGTTCGGCACCCCGGCCGGCGTTGTGCCGTCCGGGCGGCTGGTCGTGCTGGGCAATCCGGGCTCGCCGCGGGTCAAGCTGGTTGAGGCCGCGGCGGCGCGGCAGGGCCTACCCGCGCCGACGGTGGTGGCGTGGGGCGACTGGATCGCGGGGCGGGCGTCGCTCGCGGGCGTGATCCGCGCGGGCGACCTCGTGCGGATCGAGTCGCCGGGGAAGGACTTCGAGGTCGAGCGCGCGATCCTGGCGGCCGGCGCGGAGCGTGCCGACGATGACGTGCGGTTCGCGCGGGCTTCGGCGCGCGAGGTCGCGGCGCTTGCGTTCGACAAGGGGCGGATCCTCTGGCCGCGGCAGTGGTACCTCGGGTTCGCGGCGCTGCTGGCGCGGCTCGGGGGCGAGTTGGCCGCGGGGGCCCCGCACGTCGCGATGAACGACGCGGGCGACGTCGCGGTCATGTTCGACAAGCCGGCGTGCCACGCGCGATTGGCCGGGCTCGGGGTGCCGCAGCCGCGCGGGCTGGGGGTGGTGCACTCGTACGACGAGTTGATCGCGACGATGGCGCGCGCTGGCGCGGCGCGGGTGTTCGTGAAGCTGGCGCACGGGTCGAGCGCGTCGGGCGTGGTCGCGTACCAGACGAACGGCCGCCGGCACAAGGCCGTGACGACGGTCGAGACGGCCGCCGGCCCGGACGGGGCTCGCCTGTACAACACGCGGCGGGCGCGGACGCTGACCGACGCCGGCGAGATCGCGCGGCTCATCGACGCGCTGTGCGCCCACCGCGTACACGTCGAAAGGTGGCTGCCGAAGGCGGGCCTGCTCGGGCGGACGTTCGACTTGCGCGTCGTGGTCATCGGCGGGCGGGCGCGGCACGCGGTCGCGCGGCTGAGCCGGACGCCAATGACCAATCTGCACCTGCTCAACGACCGGGCGGACGCCGACCTCGTGCGGCGGCACGTCGGCGAACCCGCGTGGGCGGCGGCGATGGCGAGTTGCGAGCGGGCGGTCGGCCGGGGCTTCGCGCGGAGCCTGTACGCGGGCGTCGACCTGATGTTCACGGCCGACCTGCGGCGGCACGCGGTGATCGAGGCCAACGCGTTCGGAGACCAGATCCCCGGCGTGCTCCACGACGGGGCAGAGACGTACGACGCGGAGATCGCGCACTGCTTGGGCGGGGGCGTCCGGGCCGCGGAGGCGATCCGATGATCGACGCCGCATCGATGATCGGGACGCACGACGTCCTGTGGGTGACGCTCGACACGCTGCGGTACGACGTGGCGGCGGACGCGCTCGCGCGCGGGATGACGCCAGAACTCGCCCGCGTGTTGCCCGGCGGGCAGTGGGAGCGGCGGCACTCGCCGGGGTCGTTCACGTACGCGGCGCACCACGCATTCTTCGCCGGGTTTCTGCCCACGCCCGCCGTGCCGGGCCGCCACGCGAGGCTGTTCGCCGCCCGGTTCGCCGGGAGCGAGACGACGGGCGCGCGGACGGCCGTGTTCGACGCGGCGGACGTGGTGACCGGTCTGGCGACGGCCGGGTATCACACGGCGTGCGTCGGCGGGGTCGGGTTCTTCAACAAGCTGACGCCGCTCGGGAGCGTGCTGCCCGGGCTGTTCGCCGAGAGCCACTGGAGCCCGGCACTGGGCGTGACCGACCCGCGGTCGACCCAGAACCAGGTGGAGGTGGCCGGGCGCATCGTGGCGGCGCTCGCGCCCGACCGGCGGCTGTTCTTGTTCGTCAACGTGTCGGCGATGCACCAGCCGAACTGCATTTTCACTCCCGGTGCGACCGTGGACACGCCGGCGACGATGGCCGCGGCGCTGGCGTACGCCGACCAATGGCTGGGCGAATTGTTCCGCCTGGTGCGCCGGCGCGCGCCGGTGCTGGCGGTCGTCTGCTCGGACCACGGGACGGCGTACGGGGAGGACGGGTATCATGGACACCGTGTGGCGCACCCGACGGTTTGGGATGTGCCGTACGCCGAGTTCGTTCTGGAGCGTGGTGGATGATGAGCGGCCGATCCGTCACGCTCGAACAGGCCCGCGCGGGAACGCCGTACGCGGCGTACTCGTACGCGTACCCGCACAAGACCGCGTACCGGCGGCTCGACCCGCCGCGCCCGCTTGGCGAAGTGTGGGCGGGCGAGGACAGGTCGGCGCTGTACTTCTACCTGCACGTCCCGTTCTGCGAAATGCGGTGCGGGTTCTGCAATTTGTTCACGACGGCCAATGCCAATGACGCGCGGGTCGAGCGGTACCTGGCCGCGCTGGAGCGGCAGGCGCGGGCCGTGCGGGCGGCGGTGGGGCCGGCAAGCTTCGCGCGGGCGGCGATCGGCGGCGGCACGCCGACGTACCTTTCGGCGCGGGACCTGGAGCGCGTGCTGCGGCTCGCGCGCGACGTGTTCGGGCTTGACCCGCGGCGGACGCCGACGTCCGTCGAGACGTCCCCGCGGACGGCGGACGCGGACAAGCTCGGTGTGCTGCGCGAACACGGCGTCGAACGAATCAGCATCGGCGTGCAGAGCCTGGTCGACGCGGAGGTGGCGGCGGCGGGCCGGGCGCAGAAGGTCGCCTGGGTCGACGCGGCGGTCGGCCGGATTCGGGCGGCCGGGTTCCCGACGCTCAACCTCGACCTGATCTACGGCCTGCCCGGACAGACGGTCGACTCGTGGGCGCGCTCGCTCGCCGCGGCGCTCGAATATCGACCCGAGGAACTGTACCTCTACCCGCTGTACGTCCGCCCACTGACCGGGCTCGATCGGCGGGCGGCGCGGGCGGAGGACCAGCTTCGAGTCGAGTGTTATCGCGCCGGGCGGGACCTGCTGGCGGCGGCCGGGTACGAGCAGTTGTCGATGCGCATGTTCCGCTCCCGATCGGCCCCGGACGCCGGCGGGCCGGTCTACTGCTGCCAGGACGACGGGATGCTTGGCCTCGGGTGCGGCGCGCGGTCGTACACCGAGTCGCTGCACTACTCGTCCGAATACGCGGTCGGGGCGGCCGGGGTGACGGAGATCCTCGACAGCTTCGCCGCCCGGTCGGCCGACGCGTTCGCCCACGCCGACTACGGGTGCGAATTGAACGCCGACGAGCGGCGGCGGCGCTGGGTCGTCAAGTCGCTGCTCCGCATGCCCGGCCTTTGCGCCGAGGCTTACCGGGCGGAGTTCGGCACGGACGTGGCAGGCGATTTCCCCGAACTGCGACTGCTCGCGGACGAAGGCTGGACGGAAGCCGCCGCGGGCGCATCGGTCACCCGTCTCACGCCCGCGGGGCTGGAGCGGTCGGACGCGATCGGCCCGCTGTTCTACTCGGCGGCGATGACCCGACTGTCGGACGAGTACGAGCTGGAGTGACGTGCGGATGGACTACTCGATCCTCTACCGCGGGCCGCTGTCGAGCTGCAACTACGGGTGCGGCTACTGCCCGTTCGCCAAGCGCGCCGAGACCCACGCGCAGCTCGAAGGCGACCGGATCGCGCTGGCGCGGTTCGGCGACTGGGTGGCGGGCAACGCGGACGTCGGGATCTCCGTACTGTTCACGCCGTGGGGCGAAGCACTGATCCGCCCGTGGTACCAGCGGGCGATCGTCGACCTGACTCGGCTGCCGCACGTCCGCAAGGTGGCGATTCAGACCAACTTGTCCGGCCGGCTCGACTGGGCGGCCGAGTGCGACCGGGCCAAGCTCGGGCTGTGGTGCACGTACCACCCGGGCGAGACGACGCGCGAGCGGTTCCTGGGCCAGTGCCGTCTGCTCGACGCGATGGGCGTGCGGTACAGCGTGGGCGTCGTCGGGCTCAAGGAGCACTTCGCCGAGATCGAAGGGCTGAGGGCGGAGCTGCGGCCGGACGTTTACGTGTGGGTCAACGCGTACAAGCGGGAAGACGACTACTACGCCGCGCCCGACGTCGACCTGCTAACGCGCGTCGACCCGCTGTTCCCGGCCAACACCGTGCGTCACCCGAGCCGGGGCCGGGCGTGCGACGCGGGCGACACCGTCTTCTCGGTCGACGGCGCGGGGGACATGCGGCGGTGCCACTTCGTCAAGGACGTGATCGGCAACGTCTACCGTGACGACTGGCGTGCCGCGCTGCGCCCGACGCCGTGTACGAACGCGACGTGCGGGTGCCACATCGGATACGTGCACATGCCGGCGCTCGGGCTCAAGGGCGTGTTCGGGAGCGGGTTGTTGGAGCGCATTCCCGAGGGGTGGGGTAGCCGAGGGGTCGCGCTGCCGGTGCTCGGTTAAAAGATTTCGGGCGCGGGTTGGCAGGCGTGCCGCGACGCCGCGAAGCGACCGCTGGCGGCCCGTGCGTCGGCGGGACTGCGGACCCGATCAACGCGCGCCCTACGTCTCGATCAGCGGGTGGTAATCGTCGGGGTCGTCGAACCCGGCGATCCAGGCGGCGGCCTGGTGGCAGGTCGTGGTCGCCGGCGGGACGCGGAGCACGTACTGCCGGCCGGTCGACGGGCACAGGACGCTGAGGCAGACCAGGTCCTCGTCCTCGGGGATCGGCACCTTGATCAGCCGCCGGGGGCCGCCCGGGTCGCGGTCCTGGTCGAGCGTCTGGGCGTCGGCCTCGGTCAGGAACCGCTCGTACCCCATGCGCTCGAGCATGACCCGCCGCTTCTCGACGTTCGCCTCGGCGAGCATGTCCGCGGCCTTGATCGTCTCGGGCAAAAACGCGATCCGCGCGTCGACCGCCACGCCCCGCCAGCGGATCGGCACGCCGTCCATCGACCGGGGCAGCGACGTGATGCCCGTCCCCGCGACGTCCACCCAGGACGAGACTTCGAGGCCCTCCGGTAACGTGGTCAGGTTCGAGCAGTCGCGGAGGTCGAGTTGGGCGAGCCGGCCGAGCCACGGGGGCAGCTCGCGGAGCTGCGCGCACCCGCGCGCCGTCAAGCGGCCCACGCCGACCGAACCCCGCGCCGGCCAGCGCCCGAGCGCCGTGCAGCCCGAGACGTCGAGGAAGTAGGTGTCGAGGTCCTCGGGGAGCGTCTCGAGGTTCGTGCAGTTGCGCAGGATCAGGCAGCCGACCTTCAGGCCCGCGGGCAGCGCGACGAGCGACGTGCAGCCCTCGAGGTCCAGCCGGTACTCCACGCGCAGCGTCGGTGGGAGCGCCGTGACCGCGCTGCCGCGCAGGCTCAGGTCGTAGACCGACAGGCCGTCGAGCAGAACGCTCGGGTCCCAGTTCCCCAAGAGCGACAGCCGCCGAACGCGCAGGTCCGCGGGCAGTCGGCGGACCCCGGGGCAGTTGTCGAGCGTGAGCGACGCGACCGTCAGCCCGTCGGGCAGGCGCAGGTCGGCCGTGACCCCTTCGATGGCGAGGTCGCCCGCCACCTTGAGGCCGGGCGGGGCCGAACTGGCCAGGATCAACTTCAGAGCGTCGTCGGCGGAGACCTGTCCCGCCGGAACCGTACGGCGCTTGGCCATGGCGTCACCCCGCTAGTCGACAACCCGGCGGATCTCTTTGGGCGAATACTCGCGTTGCTGCCAGAAGCGGTAGGTCCCGCGCGGCACCGCGATCGTCGCGTGCTCGTCGTGTACCAGGTCCGCGACGTCGGCCGTCACGCTCAGGTATCCGGCGCCCTCGTGGTCGAGCACCGCGACGCCCTCGGCGGTCGCGAACCGGTGGCTGTGGCCGGTGGCCTCGCCGCGCGCCAGGATCGTGGACGGCCGCCGCCGAGCGTCGGCGGGGATGGACTCGACCGAGGCGATGATGACGTCGCCGTGCCGGAACACCATGGGGTTCTCCCTTCGGATCTGGGG
>DATHXE010000034.1:0-5064 GCA_035459845.1 Tepidisphaeraceae bacterium
GGAGTAAAACTTGTCCGTCAGCGGGATCTTCCGCCACGTGATCTCCTCCGCGACAACGGCGGACGCGGCGAGCGACAGGGCAAGGGCGGCGGCGAGGCGGCGCGAAGTCATGCGGGGCTCCAGATCAGAAGTCAGAGGACAGAGATCAGAGGTCAGGGGCGCTACGATACGTCGTACGCGCCGCGCGGCAAGGTGTTGGGCCGAGCTGACGACTCGCGCGCGAACAAGAACGCGAGGGCGATCCGTAAAGATCGCCCTCGCGTCAGGCACTCAGAAGGTTTTCATCAACTCGACGGCGTTACCACCCCGCCTGCTCCACGCTCAGCAGCCGGCCGTCCGGGCTGATGCGGTAGTTCAGGTCCGGCCCGTACCGGCGGTCGACGCGGAAGCGGTAGAACAGCTTGCCGTCCCGGCTCACGTACTGCACCGCCTCGATCCCGCGCCCGCGAACCACGTCGCGGAGCGTCTCGCGAACCCGCCAGGGGACGTCGTTCATCGAGACGTTGTAGTCGAAGCTCTGATACACCGGACGGTAGTGGTCGTGCCGGTGATCGTAGCGGTTATCGTACCGGTTCCCGTAGCGCCAGTCGGCCGACGCCGAGGGGGTCATCAGGGCGGCCGATCCAAGGGTCAGGGCCGCAACGGCAGTGGTCAGAAGACGCTTCATAAATCACCCGTCTCTTTCGGTCGTAAGTGCTGTGTTTGCGTCCGTTTGTCGCCTCACCGCGACATCTGTTTCGGACGCCGTATTAGACAGGGCACCGGTGCAATGGTTAGCCCCCTAAGCAGTGGCCCGGAATGGGGCAGTCGCCCTCGATTAGCGCAAAAGAAAGCGGGTGCGACACGCCGCTCGTGTCGCACCCGCAAAGACTCAGCTGTTATCGGACGACTTACCGGCGATCCCACCGGTCGTTCACTTCCTGCACGCTCAGCAGCCGGCCGTCCGGGCTAATGCGGAAGCTCAGGTCGTCGTTCCCGCGACGGTCAATCTGGAAGCGGTAAAACTCCTTGCCGTCGCGCCGGACGAACCACGCGGCCTCAACGCGGCGGTTATACCTGCCGAGTTCGCGGTCCAAAGTCTCGCGGACACGGTGGGGCACTTCGCTCATCGAGATCGTCTGATCCACGTCCCGGCCATATCGGCCGTCGTGATCGCGCCAGTCGCGGTCGCGGTAATCACGATAGTCGCGGTCGCGGACGTAATCGCGCCAGTCGGCCTGGGCCGGCGTGCTCATGAAGGCGGTCGACCCGAGGGCGAGGGCGGCAACGGTGGTGAAGAATTTCTTAGTCATGGGGTACCTCAAGTGTTTGCTTGTTTGTTTCGTTTCGAGCTCCGCGATACGCCGCGGACGCCACATCAGACAGCTCTGAAAGGAAAAGGTTAGAAGGCTAATCTGTTTCCATTTCATGCTTGTTTTTGCGGAGCGACCGGAGGTCAGTTCCTCGCGGCCGCCCGTAGGAGGTGTCGCAAAGCCCGTGGCGCGCGCGGGTGGAAAATGGAAGCGGAGTTTGGAATCAGTGCCCGTGCTCACGTAACCCACTCCTGAGTATTGTCACCTCCACGATGAGCTTTTTGGTAGCGAGCTGAGCACGTGCGCGCGCCCCGGGTAGTACGCTCGGGCTCCGAACTTGCCGAACGTGCGCGCGTCCCTCGCGACTCGCCCGCCCGCCCCGCGGTCGCTTGGCGTCGTCGCGGCAATCCGGTACGACTGCCCGAGCTCGAATCGCCGGCGCAGGCGCGAACAACTACAAACGAGGATACGACTCATGCGGAAGACGGTGCTCGGCACAACGGCGGTCGCATTAGCACTCTTGGCAAGCGCACCCGCGCAGGCACAAGTCCTCACCCCCGCCGAGAAGGGCCGCGAGCCCGCGCCCTCCGCGGCGCTGCCCCCCGACGAGGCCGTGAAGAAGTTCCGCGTGCCCGACGGCTTTGAGGTCCGCCTGTTCGCCGCCGAGCCCGACGACGTTAACCCAGTCGCCATGACATGGGACGACCGCGGCCGCCTGTGGGTCGTCGAACTCGTCGACTACCCCTACAGCACCACCGACGCGTCCAAGCCCCCGATCAAGCTCGGCGGCGACCGCGTGAAAGTTCTGGAAGACACCGACGGCGACGGCCGGGCCGACAAGGTCACCGTCTTTGCCGAGGGCCTGAACATGGCGACCGCGATCGCCATCGGCGACGGGGGCGTCTACGTCGGCGCCGCCCCGAACCTCTGGTTCATGAAGGACACCACCGGCGACGACGTCGCCGACGAGAAGCGCGTCCTCCTCACCGGCTTCGGCGTCGAGGACCGCCACGAGACCCTCAACAACTTCCGCTGGGGCCCCGACGGCTGGCTCTACTTCACGCACGGCGTGTTCACCCACTCCAAGGTCCGCGACCCCCAGCGCCCCGACGCCCCCGAGGTGAAGTTCAACGCCGGCGTCATCCGCCTCGACACCAGGACTAAGCGCCTCGAGCCGTTCGCAGACGGCATCTCCAACCAGTGGGGCATCGACTGGGACGCCGCCGGCAACGCGTTCGTCTCCGCCTGCGTCGTCGAGCACCTCTGGCACGTCGTCCCCGGCGGCATCTACGTCCGCCAGGCCGGCGTCCCCGGCTGGCCCCACGCCTACGACCTGCTCAAGCACGTCAACGACCACAAGCACTTCCGAGCCGCCTACTCCGGCATCCAGGTCTACCAGGGCGGACAATACCCGCCCGAGTACGACGGCACGATCTTCATGGGCAACATCCACGGCAACTGCATCAACCACGACAAACTCGTGCCCAACGGCTCGTCGTTCACCGCCCAGGACCTGCACAAGGGCACCCACCACGCCGACGACGCGTTCTTCAACTCCACGGATGGGTGGTTCCGCCCCGTCAGCACCCAGACCGGCCCCGACGGCAACCTCTGGATCTGCGACTGGTACGACAAGTACCCCTGCTACCAGAACGCCCGCCAGCCGGACCTCGACCGCTCGCGCGGCCGCATCTGGCGCGTCGTCTACACCGGCGGCGACAAGGGCAAGAAGATCCCCGCCCGGCCGGACGGGCTCGACCTGGCGAAGAAGACCGACGCCGAATTGACCCAGGCACTGCGGGACAGAAACGTCTGGGTCCGGCGGGCCGCCCAGCGCATCCTGACCGAGCGCAAGGCCGACGTCGCTCAGGCGCTGACCGCGGTGGTCGCGGACGACGCCCAACCGCTCGACGCGCGGATGGCGGCGCTTTGGACGCTTTACTCGACCGCACAGATCAAGAAGGAAGCCGTGCGGACGTTCGCCGAATCGCCGAACCCCGTGGTACGCGCCTGGACGGCGCGGTGGATCGGCGATGCCCCGCGGACCGACACCGGGCCGTTCGGCCGATCGGTCGGGCTCGCGCACACGGTCGCCCTGTCAACGCGGCTCGCCGTCGACCCGTCGCCGGTCGTGCGGGCGGCCGTCGCTCAAACCGCCCGCCGCATCCTCATCGCCCCCGACGGCGATCTCAATCACCGCCTCAACGGCGAGCGGGCCGAAGAACTGGCCCTGACACTCGTGCTGCTGATGCTCCAGGCCGAGGGCACGGCCGCCGACCCCATGCTCCCGCAACTGATCTGGTACGCGACCGAGCCACTCGTGACCGGGCGCACGCAGAAGGCCGTGCTCGACTTTCTCGCCGAGCGCGCGCCCCTGGTCATGCAGGCGTCCGGCCCCCTCGTCCCGCGCTCCATCGCCCGCCGCCTCTACGCGTCCGGCGAAAAGGAATCGATCGCCACCATCCTCTCGTTCATCTCCAGCCTGAAGGACGAAAAACAGGCCGCGCTCGCCGCCGCCATGGTCGACGGCGTCCTGGCCGGTCACAAGAAGTTCATGCCCGCACCCGCCGGCGCAGAAGCCTTCGTCGCCGCGATGAAGGACCACAAGGCCTCGGCCGACAAGGTCAAGCAGCTCGCCACCATGTGGGGCGACAAGTCCGGCGTCGCCGCGGCCGTCAAGACGGTCGGCGACGCCAAGGCGTCCGACGACGACCGAGTGGCGGCGGTCCGCCTGCTCCGCGGGAACAAGTCCGACGACGTCCGCAAGGCCCTGTTGTCGACCCTGACCGAGGGCCGCAAAGAGGCGCTCAAGCTCGAGGTCTTCAGTTCGCTCCGCGACGCCGGCGCCGACGGCGACGCCAGCACCGTCCTGATGAACTGGGGCAAGTTCACCGCCACCGAGGTCCGCCGCGCCGCCGTCGAGATGCTCGCCGCCCGCCCCGCCTGGGCCAAGGCCCTGCTCCGCGCTGTTCAAGACAAGAAGGTCGACGCCGCCGACATCCCCCTGCCCGCCCTCCGCCTGCTCGCCGACCACGCCGCCCGCGACCCCGAGCTCAAGCAGCTCATGGCCGCTACGCTCGGCGCCTACCGCGAGTCGCCCGCCGACAAGAAGAAGTTGATCGAGGCCAAGAAGACCATCGTCATGACCGGCGCGGTCGACAAGGCCCGCGGCCACAAGCTTTTCCTTCAGCACTGCGGCACCTGCCACCAGCTCAACGGCGAGGGCGCCAACCCGCCCGTCGGCCCCGACATCACCGGCGTCGGCCGCGGCACCCTCGACCTCCTCCTCAACAACGTCCTCGACCCCGACCAGATCATCGGCGCCGGCTACGAGAACGTGATCGTCGAGACCACCGACGGCGACATCAAGAACGGCCGCCTGATCGAGGAGACCGCCCAGTACGTCAAGCTCCTCGCCGCCGGCCCAAAGGAAGAGGTCATCCCCAAGAAGGACATCAAGGAGAAGCGCATTAGCGCTAAGAGCGCCATGCCCGAAGGCTTCGACCAAATCATGAAGGACGACGAGTTCCGGGATTTGATGCGGTTCGTGCTGGAGGCCCCGGTGAAGCAGTAAGCAGTCACAACACCCCCCGCCGGCGCAACAAAAATCTCGGTGCCGTTGTGCCAACCGTGATACAATCCCGGCATGAGCCTCGATCCAGAACTGTCCGAGCGCGTGCTCACGCTCCCCCTGCCGGACCGCGTGGAGTTGATCCGCCGATTGACCGATAGTCTCGACCCGTCCGACGCCGATCCCGACGCCGAGGCCCTC
>DATHXE010000035.1:0-4184 GCA_035459845.1 Tepidisphaeraceae bacterium
ACCGTCGCCAATGAGATCGCGCGCGACACCGGCGCCAAGACCCTCGCCGTCGCCGCCGACGTCACCCGCGACGCCGAGGTCGCCCGCATGATCGAAACGGTCGAAAAACAACTCGGCCCGATCGACATCCTCGTCAACAACGCCGGCGTCAACGTCCGCAACCCCGCCCACGAACTCTCCGAGGCCGATTGGGACACCGTGATCGACGTCAACCTCAAGGGCCCGTTCCTCGCCGCCCGCCGCGTAGGCCCGGGCATGTGCGAGCGCGGGTGGGGGCGCATCGTCAACCTCGGCTCCATCATGTCCGTCGTCGCCCTCCCCGGCCGCGCCGCCTACGCCGCCGCCAAGGCCGGCGTCCTCAACCTCACCAAGGTGCTCGCCCTCGAGTACGCCGGCAAAGGCGTGACGGTGAACGCGCTCTGCCCCGGCCCCTTCGCCACCGACATGAACAAGCCCCTCCTCAACGACCCCGAAAAGTACCGCGCGTTCGTGTCGAAGATCCCCATGGGCCGGTGGGGCGAGCTCCACGAGGTCACCGGCGCCGCGCTCTTCCTGTGCTCCGACGCGTCGAGCTTCGTCACCGGCACCGGTTTGTACGTCGACGGGGGTTGGACCGCCCAGTGACACTCGCTCGGGCGCGCTCGTCCGACCAAGCAGAGGGGCGCGGTGTGCTCACTTCAGTGAGCATGCCGCACGCCTCATGAAACTCCCCAACACCCCTCGCCTCCGCTTGCCTCTTCGCGGATTCCTCCGCCTCCGCGCGCAAAAAAGGCCGCACACGGAGGGTACTGTGTGCGGCCTGGCGGAGGAGGAAACGAGGACCGTTTCTGGCGCCGCGTGCCATCGCGGCTCCGAATATTCAATTGTCACTGCAACCATTATCCGAGTCGCGTTCGGAGCCCCCGGACAGGGTACGGCCCGCAGACCGCCTGCGGGCCGTACTGCCCGTGGGAACCAACCGCGCTCGAAGTTGTTCTAGATGACCGTTTCGGTCTCGGTCACCTGTCGTCACCCGTTGGCGTCGACGCACTCCCTAGAGCGAAGCAAATGCCAGCCCGAAAATTTTCCCGCGGAAAGCCGAAAACTACGTTTCCGGCTTGAAAAACAGGGATCCGCGAATGTCGGACGTAAACGAATTAATGGCGCTCGCTACGATCGCCGCCCGGTTTCTGCGCGCGGGGACGAGGCCATGCGCGGGTCGCGCGCGATCGAAATGATCGCGCCGCGGTCGCGTGGGTAGAAACCCCTCGCGCGCCCCTTGTTGCCGGCCCGCTTGCGGGGCGCGTCCAACGGTGCCGATCCGGCGAACCGCCGGTTTCGCGGAATTGCGCTCCAACGGCGCTCGCGATGCGGGGAAGCTGGTCATCTCACGCCGGGGCAGAGCGCACGGGCTCTGCCCGAAGCGCCGCCCCTGATCCGTTCCTGCACACCGGTTTTAAACGCGCGCGTCCCGCAAGCCGCGCGATTACAAACGCGCGGTCGCTCTCGAACGCCCGCCGCGTCTCAGAACAACTTCCCCTGCCCCGCGCCCTTCACCTTCCGCTTCGCCGCGCGTTCCCCCACTTCCCACCCGCTCGCCGCCAGATCCACCTTCCCGTTGCTGAACGCCACCCCCTCGGCCACCAGCAATTGCTTCTTCTTCGGCAGCCCGCCCGCAAACCCCGTCAGCGACCCGTCGCTCCCGACCACGCGGTGGCACGGCACGCGCGGGGCATACGGGTTCTTGTTCAGCGCGTTCCCGACCGCCCGGAACGCGCCGCCGCTCCCCAGCTTCCGCGCGATCGCCGCGTACGTCGTCACCTTCCCCTTGGGCACCGCGCAGCACACGGCCCACACGCGCTCGTGAAAATTCATCCCCTCGCCCGGCGTGCCCGCCAGGATTTTCGCCATGTGATCCGAAACCGCCCGCCCGTTCCGCCCGCCGCCCGCACCGTCGCCGTTCGCGTCCCGCCGCATGATGCCGTCCTCCCGCCGAGTGCCGTCGTTTCTTCCCACGATCCGAAGACGGAAGATTGTACCGCACCTGACCGCGGACCGCGCGGGAACTTTCGCGCGCGACATCTAATGACGATTGAACAATTGAACACCGTGGACACGTGCCTCACTGAAGTGAGCACACCGGGGGCGCGCGACGTTCCCCCCTCTTCTTTGCGCCTTCGCGTCTTTGCGGCACCTCTTCGATCCACCCTCCGCGCCATCAGATCGAGTAATCCTCCCCCTCGAACACCCGCGCGTTCCGCACGCGCACGTACACCTGCTCGGCCGGCCTTAACGCCAGCTCCCGGTATCGGTCGCGCGTGATCTCCGCGTCCACGACCTCCGCCGTGTCCTGCCGCTTCAGGCTCACGTTCACCACGCTCCCCGCGAACCCGACGTGCTCGACCGTCGCCCCAATCACGCCCTCGGTCGGCGGCGCGTCGCGGAAGATCTCCACGTCGTGCGGGCGGACATACGCGACCTTCCCGTTCGCCGTCACCGGCCCGGCCGGCCCCGTCGCCAGCCGCACGTCCCCCTCGTCCACCCGCGCGTGGAACAGGTTCACGTTCCCCAGGAAGTTGTAGACGAACGGGTTCGCCGGGTTGTCGTACACCTCCTCCGGCGTCCCGACCTGCTCGATCCGCCCCTTGCTCATCACGGCCACGCGGTCGCTGACCTCCAGCGCCTCCTCCTGGTCGTGCGTGACGAACACGCTCGTGATCCCGACGTCGTCGTGCAGCTTGCGCAGCCACCGCCGCAACTCCCGCCGCACCTTCGCGTCCAGCGCGCCGAACGGCTCGTCCAGCAGCAGCACCTTCGGCCGCACCGCCAGCGCCCGCGCCAGCGCCACGCGCTGCCGCTGCCCGCCCGAGAGCTGGTTCGGGAACCGGTGGGCGAACCCGTCCAGCTGCACCATCTTCAGCAGCTCCATCACGCGGTCCTTGATCTCGCGCCGCCCCGGCCGGTCGCGCCACGGCTTGGCCCGCAGCCCGAACGCCACGTTCTCCAGCACCGTCATGTGCTTGAACAGCGCGTAGTGCTGGAAGACGAATCCGACCTTCCGGGCCGACACGTGCTCGTCCGCGACGTTCTCCCCGAAGAACCGCACCTCCCCGCCCGGGTCCGCCTGTTCGAGCCCGGCGATGATGCGCAGCAGCGTCGTCTTCCCCGACCCCGACGGCCCGAGCAGCGCGACGAGCTCGCCCGTCTCGACGGTCAGGCTCACGTCGTTGAGCGCCTGGAACGAGCCGAAGCTCTTGCTGACGTTGTGGACTTCGATGCTCATGAAGACTCTATCGTAGGGCTCGCTTCAGCGAGCGGAATCGAACTCCACAGACGAAGCGGTAAGGATCACATCCGCATTTTGACGTTCGGCATGACGTCAATGACCCGGCTTTGTCGCCGCCACGCGCGCGACGCCGCCGTCATCCCGGTCCCGCCGGCTCTTCAGCTCGACGATCCCCTTCAAGATCAGCGTCACGACCGCCAGCATCGCCAGCAGACTCGCCACCGCAAACGCCGGCTGGGTCTTGTACTCCTGCCACAGCTTTTCGATCCGCAGGGGCATCGTGTCGTTCGAGTCGAGGTGGCCGGACACGACCGACACAGCGCCGAACTCGCCCATCGCCCGGGCCGTGCACAGGATCGCCCCGTACAGCAGGCCCCACTTGATGCTCGGCAGCGTCACCCGCCGGAACGTGTACCACCCGCTGGCGCCCAGCGTCAGCGCCGCGGCCTCGGCCTCGATGCCCTGCGTCTCCATCAGCGGGATCAAGCTCCGCGCGACGAACGGGAACGTCACGAAGACCGACGCCATCGCGATCGCCAGCGGCGTGAAGATCACGCCCGTGATCGTCTGCCCCGCCCCGATCGGCCACCAGTGCTCGGCCGAGAACCCGCGCCAGTACAAACTCGTCGGGTCGGGCCACTGCCAGTCGATCGGGTACAGCCACGCCCAGCCCGGGTTGGGCTTGAAGTACTCCGCCCCGATCACCGCCGCCCCCGCGATTAGGGCCATCAGCCCGACGACCCGCCGCGCCCGCCGCACGCCCGGGTCCCGCGCCCCGCGCCGCCGGGCGACCGCCGACACGACCCACGCGACCGCGAACCCCAGGACCGCCACCACCGGCAGCCACCGCGCCGCGTGCACGGCCGGCGCGAGCCACAGCGCCTTGTCCCACTTCGACCACCCCGACAAAAACCCCTGC
>DATHXE010000036.1:0-6386 GCA_035459845.1 Tepidisphaeraceae bacterium
GACCTCAAGCGCGGCGTGCGCATGTACGTCACGACCAAGGACCCGGAAACGGGACAGACCGCAAGTCGGTTTATCTTCGTCCGCGACGATCGGTAGTCCGTGCCTCTTGCGGCTTAGCGACTGCTCGAATTCCGAAACCGCCCGGTCGACCACCGACCGGGCGTTTTCGTGCGCGCCGAGGAAGCACACCCGATCAGGGCAGTTGGACCGGCCCGGCCGGCATGGTGTAATGAGCACACTATGCGTGAGAAGCCCGTGATGAAGACCCGCACCCAGTTCACCGACTACCTGGCCGAGCACCTGGGCATGGTGCGCAACATGAAGCGCCTGTCGCGCGGGCACGCGTTCTTCAAGGCGTGGGACGAGCTGATGGGCGAGCGGTGGTGTTCGGTGATCAACGGGCGGTCGCCCACGCCCGAGCAGCGGCAGGTCGCGCTCGCCGAGCGGCACAACGTGAACGAGATCTTCCCCCTGCTCGCCGGCGTCACGCGCGAGCTCCAGGTGCGGTGCCACTCGCTCCACGCGTACATCTGCGGCCTGCCGGCGCCGGAGTCCGAGGCGACGGGCTGGGACCTCCGGGCCGACCTGATCCACCCGGACAACACGATCAAGATGCTCAACGACGCGATCGATGATGCCCGGAGCGTCAACGCGCTCGACCCGGACAACGTTTACTACAAATCGCTCTTCGACCAGCTCGTCGAGATGGCCCGTTGGACGCGGACGTCGCTCAACCCGCCGCCGGCGGACCGCGCCAAGGTCAACCTCGGGGCCGTCACTCAGCGCGAACTGGAGGAGAACCTCAAGGCGTGCGTAGTCGGCGTGTGCCAGTCGATGCACGACTTCTGCGAGTTGTACGCGACGGTGCCGGTCGGGCCGACGATGCCGCCGATGGACATCGGGACGACGGCGCCGGGGTTCGAGAAGTAATCGGAGCGAGATCGACATGTACGTCCCCGACGCGTTCCGCGAATCCCGCACCGACGTCCTGCACGCGATGATGCGCGAGTTCGGGTTCGCGACGATCGTCTCGCACGGCCCGGACGGCCTGATCGCCACGCCCGCGCCGGTGGTCGTCGACCCCACCCGCGGCGCCTTCGGAACACTCCGCAGCCACCTCGCGCGCGCCAACCCGCACGCCGCGCTGCTCGCAGCCGGCGTCGAAGCCATGGTGATCTTCCACGGCCCGCACGCGTACGTCTCGCCGACGTGGTACCTGAGCAAGGTAGCCGTCCCGACGTGGAATTACGTGACCGTGCACGCGTACGGCGTCGCGCGAATCCTGAGCGACGCCGCCGAGGTCGCGCGCGTGCTCGAAGAGACGGTAAACCAGTACGAATCGGGCATGGAGCGCCCTTGGGCCACCGCCGGCCTACCCGCCGACGTCGCGGCCGGCCTCCGTAAACAGGTCGTCGCGTTCGAGATCGAGATCACGCGCCTGGACGGCAAGTGGAAGCTCGGCCAGAACCGCCCGGCGGCGGACCGCGTCGCGGCCGCCGAAGCGCTGATCCGCCGCGGTGAAACGGCGGTCGGGCGGATGATGCTGGACGCCGGCGGCTGACTCACTCACCCGACCACGTACACCCGCGGCGCGTACCCTTCGAAGTGGTCGGTGATCGTCCCGTCGCTCACCGCGACGCTGCGGTTCTCGCCCCACACTTGCGCCGTCGTCGCGCCGTCCACGCCGGTGATCTTGATCTCGGCGTCCGGCCGCGCGCGCGTGTTCAAGTTCAGGACGATCACGTACAGCTTCCCATCGTGCACGCGCCACGTCGCCTCGAACCAGGGCGGCAGTTCCACGCCGTACCCCTTCGGGTCGATCTTGCCCATGATGACCGGGCTGAGCGCGTGCAGCTTCGCGTTCTGCTTCGTCATCTCGTCGTTGATCTCGGGCGGGGCGTTGTCGTAGTCGAACGGGTTGAACGACTGCGGGAAGTAGACGATCCCGCGCACGCCGTGGATGACGGCGTTCCAGATCTCGGCCGTGAACTGCGCCCGGTTGACGCCCGGCGCCTGCGGCACCCACGACAGGTTCTGGTCGGATGCCTCGATGAACGCGAACTGCGGCTTGTCGGGCGCGTAGCTCCGCAAGACGTCCACCGCGTGCCCGACGAGCGGCAGTCGCTTAGGCAAATTCCAGCCGGTGACGGGGTAGATGTCGTTGCCGGTCCAGTCGGCCCCTTCGACGTACGCGGCGTACGGGTGCTTGACCTTGGCCTCGTGGTATCCGACCAGGATGCCGCCCGAGAAGTTGACGAACACCGGGCGGTCCGGGTCGGCCTCCTTCAGGTCGTTGTAGAACGCCTGCACGACGGCCGGGTCCGTGTGGTGCAGGTCGGGCTCGTCCGGGCCCATGTACGCGAGCAGGCTGTCGACGCCCTTGTCGTAGTTGAGGTTCCCCGACGGCTGGCGGATGGAGACCATCCCCTGGGCGGCGACGGCGTCGTCCCACTTCTGCATCGTGTCGCGCCCGCCGGACAAATCGGCGCCGACCATCATGTTCAGCCCGCGCTTCTTCCATGATGCGACGCCGTACCACGGCTGATACCACACGCCGATCATGAACTCGGGCGGCTGGACCGTCCCCTGGCGGATTTTGTCCTTGCCGGCGCCGCCGAGCAGGCGGTTGTCGCCCCGGTCGTCGTCCAGGCGGTCGTCGCCGTCGTTGCCGTAAAGCGAGTCATCGCCCTTTCCGCCGAAGAGCGAATCCGCGCCGGCCGAGCCGATCAGCAGGTCATCGCCGTACCCGCCGGCGACCGAGTCGTTCCCCAGCCCGCCGTCGAGCGAGTCGTTGGCGACGGTGCCGTAGAGCGTGTCGTCCCCCGCGTCGCCGGAGGCGCGGACGGGCGCTTCGACCAGGTTCTGTTTCTGATTCACGTCCAGCAGGTCGTCGCCGGCCCCCAGGGAGACCGCGATCCGCCCCACGTCGGCGGTGCGGAAGTAGTAACGCTGCTTACCGACCGCCACCCGCAGTTCGTCGGCGCCACCCACCACGATCCGCGTAACGCCCACGGTGTCGGCGGCGTCCGTGCCGGTGACGTACAGCACCCCGTCTTCCGACAGCGACGGCGGGACGACCGTCGCCGCCAGCGCCCGGCGGGCGAACATCCGGCGAATCTCGAGCGGCTCGAACGCGGTATGGGCAGTCTTCCCGGCGGACGGCTGGCGCATTCGATGCTCCGATGAACGACGATCGGTGGGCCGCTTTGAACGACAGCGGCCCTCGCAGACCGACTTGTACCGGCACCGGTGATTTTCGGGTGATGTCCGGCGCGGGTCGCGCAGAATCGGCGCGAGATTCGTCCCCGCCAGCGTGACGGCGGCCACTTAATCGTGGCCTTGTTCAACGGGTTTGGCCGATTTGAAGGCAAGGTCTGCCGAACGAGCGAACGCCGGGCGGCGTAACCGCCGGAGTCTCGTTCGCCGGCGGGCGGCCCATTTTCCGGGCCTCATTCGTTGCCGGCCGCGCGGGTTTTTGACAGCTTTGGCGTCGTGGTTTAGGGTTCGCCGCCCGTCGGCCTTTGGAGGGCGAAGGCGGGGCGCGAGGTTCCGGGCCAGGTTTCACACCGAGAGGGTACGAGCTTGTTTAAGTCGAAGAAGCGCGCGGCGGCTGCGGCCGAGAAGCACCCCGTCCAAATTCACACCGCCCCCGCCGTCGAGCGGCTCGAGGACCGCACGTTCCTCTCCGCCACGTCGGCGACGCCGTTCAGGAAGGCCGCCCCCACGCAGGTGATCGGGGCCTGGCTCGACAACCGCGGCAGCGCGCTGATGACCACCTCGTTCGGGCTGGACATCAACACGCTGTCGCGCAAGACCGCGTCGATCTACACCGCCGGGACCGACGGCGTGATCGGCACCGGCGACGACGTCCGCGTCTACACGCGCGTCGGCTACCGCAAGGGCACGCTCACGCTCAACGCCGACCTCGCCGCCAACACGCCGTACCGGGTGATCCTCAACTCGTCGGTCATCACGGACGTCTACGGCCGCGCGCTGGACGGCGAGTTTAATGGCCAGGGCGTGTACTCGGGTAACGGCATCGCCGGCGGCAACTTCGACATGGTCTCGAAGACGCCGGCCCGCACCAACTACCGCTACACCGCCGTCATCGGGGCCGGGCAGATCGCCTACATCAACGTCGCGATGCTGACCAAGTCGGCGACGAACACCGTCATCAACTTCAAGCACTACGCCGACGAGGCGTCGTGGGACGGCACCTTCTTCCACCGCTCCACGCTCGACACGTCCAGCGGCATCCAGGTCGTCCAGGGTGGCGGGTTCAACGTCAACAACCAGGGCCAGATCGGCTCGGTGCACGAGCACACCGGAATCCCGCTCCAACTGGGCAACTCCAACGTCAAGGGGACGTTGGCGATGGCCCGCGGCACCCCGACCGACTCGAACACGAACCAGTGGTTCTTCAACGTCAACGACAACACCGCGCTCGACACCTTCGGCGGCGGGTACACGGTATTCGGCCTCGTCATGGACGCCCGCAGCCAGGCCGCCATCGAGGCGATCAACGCCCTTACGATCCGCGACGCCAACCCGGCCGCCGACGCGAGCTACCCGTTCCACGAGTTGCCGAGCATCGACGCGAGCGGGCAGATCGACGTCCCGACGGACCTGGCGATGATCACGCGGGTGGCGATGCTGATGGAGCAGGCCGCCCCGACCGGCGCGAGTCCGTTCGCCGCCCGCCCCGCCGCCGCCCGGGCGACGGCCACCCCGTTCGCGACGACCGCCCCGATCGCGGCGATCGCCGCGACGCCGGCGGTGTCGACGAAGAACGGCGTGCTCGAAGAGAACAGCCAGTAATCGGTAGTCAGTAGACGACAAGACGGCCGGCGCCCGCGGAGGGTGCCGGCCGTTCTCATTTGGGGATGGCCGCTTGTCTGCGGCCCGCAACGGCACCGGGTCGCTCGTCGGCGGGTGTCGCACTCGGCGTCGGCTTTCGTTACCGTACGCTCCTCAAGGAGACCCTCATCATGCGCCTGAAGATCGACCGTCGCGCGGCCCTGGTCGCGCTGCTCTGCCTCGCCGTCCAGTTCACCGCGTTCGCCGCCGACACGAAGACGGTTGCGCCGCCCGCGGTGCAGGTCGTCGCCAAGCCGGCGAAGGCGACCGGCGTGTACGAAGTCGGGGAGAAGGCGTCGTGGGAAGTCTCGCTCAAGGGCGAGCAGGCGGCGGAGGTGAAAGAACTCTCGTACACGATCCGCAAGGGCGGGTTGACGGTGGCGGGGCAGGGGAAGTTGGACGTCAGCAGCGGCAAGGCGACGCTCGAGGCGCCGATGGACGAGCCGAACGCGGTGCTGGTCGAGATCAAGGCCAAGGTCGGCAACGTCGAGGTGAAGCAGCTCGTCGGGGCGGTCGCGGGGCCCGGAAAGATCGGGGTCTCCGAAGCCCGGCCGACGGACTTCGATGCGTTCTGGGAGGGTAAGATCGCCGAGCTCGCGAAGGTGCCCGTGAACGCGAAGGTGGAGGCCGGCGATTCGGGAAAGGCCGACGTCGAGTACGCGAAGGTGACGCTCGACAACGTAAACGGGACGCACGTTTACGGGCAACTCGCCAAGCCGAAAAAGGCGGGCAAGTTCCCGGCGCTGCTACTCGTGCAGTACGCGGGCGTGTACGGGCTGAAGAAGGACGCGGTGGTGAAGCGCGGTGCGGAGGGGTGGCTGGCGCTGAACATCATGGCTCACGACCTGCCGCTCGACCAGCCGGAGGAGTTCTACAAGAAGCAGAGCGCCGGGCCGCTGAAGGACTACATGTCGATCGGCGCCGGCGACCGGAACACGAGCTACTTCCTGCGGATGTACCTGGGGTGCTACCGGGCCGCCGATTACCTCGCCTCACGCGACGACTGGGACGGCAAAACGCTGGTCGTGTACGGCACCAGCCAGGGCGGCCAGCAGGCGATCGTGACGGCGGGGATCCACCCGAAGATCACGGCGATGCTCGCCAACGTCCCGGCCGGGTGCGACGTGACGGCCGCCAAGGCCGGCCGCGCCTACGGCTTCCCGTACTTCGCCAACTACGCCAAGTGGAAGAACGACCCGAAGATTCTCGAGGAAGGCCGGTACTTCGACGCGATGAACTTCGCCCCGCGGATCACCTGCCCGGCGATGGTGTCGATGGGCCTGATCGACGAGACCTGCCCGCCCGCCGGCGTGCTGGCGACGTGCAACCAGATGAAGGGGAAGGTCGAGACGATCATCCTGCCCCTGTCGAACCACCACGGGACGAACAACGGCCAGGCGGAGTTCTGGAAGCGGTCGGAGGCGTGGCTGCGCGAGCTGCGAAAGTGAACCCCGGCGAGCCCGCTTCAGCGGGCGGGTCGCGCAGCGAGTCGAAAACCCAAGCAGTCAAACATCAATCGAAAACAGTAG
>DATHXE010000037.1:0-1858 GCA_035459845.1 Tepidisphaeraceae bacterium
CATCGCGTGTCGCGAGATCGGCGAACGCCTGATCACCCGCGACCCGGACATCACGCGGTTGCTGGACCGGTTGGAATCACGCGGGTTAATCACGCGTGGCCGGGACGAAAAGGACCGGCGCGTGATCGCCATCCGCATCACCGAGGCAGGTTTGGAGCTGCTCGCGAACCTCGACGAACCCGTGAAGCAGATGCACAAGAAGCAGCTCGGTCACCTGAGTCAAACCCAGTTGCAACAGCTACTCGAGCTGCTCGAACAAGCGCGGAACCGATAGCGGCTGCTTTACCTCTGGTGACCATGCCCCCGCAGCGTGTTTTTTTAAACAAATAGTCGTTTCAACGACATCTGATTGAAGGAGAAAGTCATGACCACGATCATCCGTTCCGACCAGCGTCACCACGCCGACCACGGCTGGCTCGAGACCCGCTGGCACTTCTCGTTCTCCGACTACTACGACCCGACCAACATGGGCTGGGGCCCGCTCCGCGTGTTCAACGACGACGTGATCAAGGGCGGCGGCGGCTTCCCCGGCCACCCGCACCGCGACATGGAGATCATCTCCTACGTCGTCGACGGCGGGCTCGAGCACCAGGACAACATGCGCAACAAGCACGTCAGCCACGCCGGCGAGGTGCAGCGCATGAGCGCCGGCAAGGGCGTGGTGCACAGCGAGTTCAACGCGTCGAAGGACGACCCGATGCGCCTGCTGCAACTCTGGATCGAGCCGCGCACCAAGGGCAACGTGCCCCGCTGGGCGCACGGCCCGTACACCAAGGCCGACCGGCACAACCGCCTGCTGGCGATCGCCGCCCCGGACGAGGCGAAGGTCGACGGCGCCCTGGGCATCGACCAGGACGCGACGATCTACGTGAGCGCACTGGACGCCGGCAAGTCCGTCGAGCACGCCGCCAGGCCGGGCCGCCGCGGGTACGTGTTCGTCATCAACGGCGAGGTCGAGCTGAACGGTGAAAAGCTCAACGCCGGTGATCAGGTGCGCACCCAGGAGGAGACCCACTTCGCGCTCAAGGCGACGAAGGACGCCGAGGTCATGCTGATCGACCTCCCGTAACGCAAAAGCAGGGGGGGCGCGGTGTGCTCACTTCAGTGAGCATGCCGGCACCGCAACGAAGTACGCGAGCCCCGGAGGGGCGACAGTGAGTTGCGCGCGATCGCGCAACGATCGCGGATCCGCTTTGAGACGGCTCGGTCCGCGAAGAGACAAGACATCTGTCGCCCCTCCGGGGCTCGCGCTGAGAGTACCCACATTTAACAAACCGCCTCGCAGTCCCCGGGGCTCGCGCCCCGGGCTGCTTTTTGCCGCCGTTCCGCGGCTGGGAAGGCCACTATGAACGCATTGATCCAAGAAAACGCGACGACGACGACGTCCACCAATGAAACAATCGCCCGCCAACTCCGCTGGCGGTACGCGACCAAGAAGTTCGACCCCACCCGCCGGGTGTCGGCCACCGACTTCGAGACGGTCACGCAGGCGCTGGCCCTCGCCCCGAGCGCGTACGGGCTTTCGCCCTGGCGGTTCGTGGTCGTGAACGACCCGGCCGTCCGCGCCCAGCTCCGCGCCGCGGCCTACGGGCAGGCGCAGCTGACGGACGCGTCGCACGTGGTGGTGCTCGCCGGGCGCAGGGGTTTGGACGCCGCGTACGTCGACAAGTTCATCGATCGCGTCGCCGAAGTCCGCGGCGCGGCGCCGGCGGCGCTCAAGGGCTACCGCGACATGATGGTCGGCTTCGTCGACGGGCTCCGCACCGCCAAGGGCGATGCGGCGGTCGACGCGTGGGCCGCCCGGCAGGTGTACATCGCGCTCGGCCAAGGACTGGAGACGGCCGCGCTGCTCGGCCTC
>DATHXE010000038.1:0-18597 GCA_035459845.1 Tepidisphaeraceae bacterium
GTTCAGCAGCGTGCTGGTGACGAGCCCGCCCAACACGACGATGGCGAGCGGCGCGAGTAGTTCGCTCCCCGGCTCGCCGGCGGCCATCGCCAGCGGGACCAGGCCGAGCACGGCCGCCAGCGCGGTCATGAGGATGGGGACGAGTCGTTCCATCGACCCGGTGACGATCGCCTCGCGGAGGGGCTTTCCTTCTCTCAGCAGGTTGTTGTAGTGGTCGACGAGCAGGATCCCGTTCCGCACGGCGATCCCGAAGAGCGTGACGAACCCGACCATGCTCGCGATCGAGATCACCGGCGGGCGGTACCGGCCTTCGCCCATGCCGAGCAGGGCGGCGGTGTTCCGCCAGACGCCTTCGGATTCGGTCCAATAGATCGCCGCGATGCCGCCGACCAGCGCGAGCGGCAGGTTGACCATGACCAGCAGCGCGGCGCGGAAGGTGCCGAGGGCGATGTAGAGGAGGATGAGGATCACGACGGCGACGCCGGCGCCCATGACGTAGATCGTCTTGGCGGCCGACTGCTGGGCCTCGAACTGCCCGCCGTAGGTGACGGCGTACCCGTACTTGTGGACGATCGGGTCGACCTTCGCCTGAACTTGTGCGACGAGGTGCCCGAGGTTGTAGCCCTCGGCGACGTTGGTGGAGACGACGGCCTTTCGCCGGGCGTTTTCGCGCGTGATGCCCATGGGTGCGTTCTCGCGGACGACGTCGGCGACCTCTTCGAGGCGCACGAGCGCGCCACCCTGACCGCGAAGGAGGATCTGGCGGATCTGCTCGACGGTGGATCGCTCGTCGGGGTGGAGGCGGACGGTGAGGTCGTACCGGCGGACGCCGTCGTTCACCTCGGCCACGACCTCGCCCGCCAGCGCATCGCGCACCTGGTGGGCGGCGTCGGCGGGGGTCAGGCCGACGCGGGCCAAGTCTTCGTGGCGGTAGCGGATCGGGACGGAGACGACGGTCGCCTCGCGGTTGCCGGCGACGTCGCGCGTGCCGGGGATCGTGCGGACGACGGCCTCGACTTCCCGGGCGATCTTGCGGAGCGTGGGCAGGTCTTCGCCGAAGACGTTGATCGCGATCGCCGCGGGCGTGCCGGACAGGATGTGGCTGAGGCGGTGCTCCATCGGCTGGCCGGTCTCGGCGGAGATGCCGGGGAGTTCGCCGATGATCTTGTCGATTTCGGGGAGCACGTCCTCCCGCCGCACGCCGGGCGTGAGGCCGATCTCGGTCTCGCTGCGGTTGGGGGGCTCGGCGTGGGCGTCGCGCTCCGCGCGGCCGGTGCGGCGGACGACGGCGCGGACGCCCGGGATGCCCATCACTTTCTGGTCGACCGCGGTCGCCAGGCGATCGCTTTCTTCCATGCTGGTGCCGGGCGGGGCGGTCAGGAAGACGGTGATCGTGCCCTCGTTAAACCGGGGCAGAAACTCCGTGCCGAACGTGCCGGCGAGCCAGACGCTCAGGGCGGTGATGACGACCGCCACGCCGACCACGGCCCAGCGGAGCCGCAGGACGACGCGGAGCGTGGGCGCGTAGACGGCCTTGAGCCACCGGACGAGGAAGCTGTCCTTGTGGCCGGCGTTGCCGAGCTTGCCGCGGAGCAGGAAGCGGCACATCGCCGGCGTGACGGTGAGCGCGACGATGAGCGACGCGAGGATCGACGCGATGTAGGCGATGCCGAGCGGCCGGAAGAACCGCCCCTCGAGTCCCTGCAAAAACAGCAGCGGGACGAACACGATCACGATGATGACAGTGGCGAACACGACCGCCGACCGGATCTCGTTGCTCGCGTCGAAGATGACGCGGAGGAACGGCTTGCGGTACTGGTGCGCGTGATCGGTCGCGTTTTCGCGGGCGGCGATTGCTGCGTCGGATTCGTAGAATTCCTCTGCTTCCATCGCCCGTGACGGAACGGGCACGCCGACAGGTCTCGCCGGCAGCAGCGCGTTTTCACGGAGGCGGCGGAAGACGTTTTCGACGTCGATGATCGCGTCGTCGACGAGCTCGCCGATCGCGACGGCCAGGCCGCCGAGGGTCATCACGTTGATCGACAGGCCCAGGGCCCACAGGATCAGCAGGGAGACCGCGAGCGAGAGCGGCAGGGCGGTGAGCGTGATGACGGCGGTGCGGAAGTTGAGCAGGAAGAGGACGACGACGATCGTGACCAGGATGGCGGCATCGCGCAGGACGTGGAGCACGTTGCGGAGCGAGATGTTGATGAAGTCGGCCTGCCGCATCACGTGGCGGTTGAGCTGCATGCCCGCGGGCAGGCCCTTCTCGGCCGAGTCGAGTGCGCGGTCGATCTCGTCGGTGAGCTTAATCGTGTTCGTGTTGGGCGACTTCTGAATGCTCAGCACGACCGCCGGGCGCCCGCCTTCGGACGCGGTGCCGCGCTTGGGCGCGCCGGCCATCTCTACGTCGGCGACCTGGCCGATCGTCACCGGCGAGCCGTTTCGGAACTTGATCACCGTCGCCTTGACGTCTTCTACCGACCGCACGCGTGCGGCCTGCCGGACGGGCAGCTCGAGCCCGCCGACGTTGGGGATGTAGCCGGCGCTCTCGGTGCTGTGGGCCTTGCGGGCGGCGTCGGCAACTTCTTCGGTCGTCAGGTCGTAGAGGCGCAGCCGCTCCTGGCGGACGTTCACCTGATACTCGGGCAGTTCGCCGCCTATCGCCACGACCTGCGCCACGCCCGGGACGGCCATCAGGCGGCTGGCGAAGTTGTACTCGGCGTAGGCGCGCAGCTCGGTGGACTTGACCTTCGGGTCGGTGGCGGCGAGCGACAGCAGCATGATCTCGCCGGTGATGCCGGTGATCGGCGCGATCTCGGTGTGCGTGTTCTTGGGCAGGCGCTCCTGCGCGGCGGCGAGGCGCTCGCCGACCTGCTGGCGGGCGCGGTAGATGTCGGTGCCCCAGTCGAACTCGACGTAGATGATCGACAGGCTGATCGCGCTGCCGCTGCGCACCCGTCGGACGCCGGTGAGCCCGTTCAGGCTCGTCTCGATGGGGAAGGTGACGTACTGTTCGACCTCGTCGGCGGCGAGCCCGCCGGCCTCCGTCAGGATGATGACGGTCGGCGCGTTGAGCTCGGGGAACACGTCCACCGGCATCTCGCGGGCGGTGTAGACGCCCAGCGCGAGCACGGCCGACGCGGCGAGCAGGACGAGCAGGCCGTTGCGGAGGGAGAATGCGATCAGGCGTTGGAGCATGGGGTGAACTGGGGAGGCGTTATTCGTCCGGGCGCAACCCGCGGAGCAAGCTCCGAGGGCTTTTCAATGCGATTCGTCGCGTCTCGATCACTTCTTTCCCGGTTCGGGTGTACCGGCTTCGTGCCACGTGCCGTCCGCATGAAAGTGTCCCTTCCCGGTCGTTTTCCCGCCGCCGGTGAGTTTGAGCTCGTAGACGCCGTCGAGGACGACCTCGTCGCCGGCCTTTACGCCGCTGGCGATGACGACCCATTTGCCGTCGGACACGCCGAAGTCGCCCTCGACGCGGATCACCTTGTTCGGGTCCTTGGGATCGCGGCGGAAGTAAACGCGCGCGAGCTCGTCCTGCACGACGGCCGCGAGCGGGATGGCGGGCTCGGCGTCGACGGAGTCGTCGGTGACGATTTCGGCGTATGCCGACACACCGGACCGTGCCCACGCCGCGGGTTTGGTGGGCGTGACGATGAGTTCCACGGTGCGGGCGTCCGGGCTGGCTTCGAGGCCGAGCGAGGCGATCGCCGGGATGGCGCCAGCCAAGTCGGCCTTCGCCCCGGGCGGGACGATTGACGCGGGCGCGCCGTCCTTGATCTTGCCCAGGTCCGCCTGCAAGGCCGTCGCGCGGAACCGGAGGGCCGCGGGGTCGACTACGCTCAGGACGGGGGCCGACTGGTCGACCCATGCGCCGTTGGTGATGGCGAACGACTCGATGACGCCCGCGGCCGCCGCGCGGATTTCGATCCGGTCGATCGTCTCCCACCGGGCGACCTTCTTTCCGCCGGCGTCGACCTCGGCGAGCAGGTCGGCCGTCGCGACGCCCGTGGCCGACGCCGCGGTCGCCAGCAGGATGGGGAAATGGTGTTCGGCCGCGTGCAGTTCGGACTTCTTCGCCGCGATCTCGGCCTCCAGACGCGGGATCGAGTTCGTCAGGCGGGCGAGTTCGGCGTCGAGCTCGGCGCGGCGCACCTGCGCCTCGGCCAGGCCGGCGATCCGCTGGCGGACGATGTTGGCGTGCTGCTCGGCTTCCGTGCGCGACTTCTCGGCGATGGTGATCGCGTGATTGGCCTGTTCGACCTTCGCCATCGCTTCTGCGAGCGCGAGGCGTGTCTTATGCCACTCGGGCGAGTCCAGGCGGAACAGTGGCGTTCCCGCCTCGACCTTGTCGAACTGCTTCACCAGCACCTCGACGCGCCCGGGGAGCGCCGCCCGGTACTCGCGCTTGGCCGACGGGAGCCATTCGAAGCGGCCGGGCACGCGGATCGTCGCGGCGACGCGCCGCGACTCGACCTTGGCGAAGGTGATGCCCAGGTTCTGGCGCACGCGCTCGGGCAGGTCGATGCGGTTGGACGCGCCGGCGGTGGCGTGGTCGGCGTGGTCGTCCTCGCCGGTCGCGGGCCCGGTGGGGGGCTTGCGGTCGCACGCCAGCGCGAGCAGGGCGGCGAGCAAGGGGATGGTGCGTCTCATGTGATTCATGGGTGGGGTGCCCCCGGTGGTGTGATCATCGGCTGCGCCCGCGTGACCGGCCGAAGCGCCGCGTTCACCTGGTTGGCAGCCTTCGCTTCCTTCTCGACCGCTGCGAGCAGTTCGACCTTGGCCTCGAACGCGCGGGTCAGCGACTCGAGGAGGACGACGGTGTTCGCGTCGCCGATCCGGCCGAGTTTGCGGACGTCGCGCAGGTGCTCGTCGACCAGGGGGACGAGCTCTGTCTCGAAAAGCCGCCGGCGCTCGCGGGCCGCCGACAAGGAGATTTCGGCGCGGGCCAGTCCGCCGAGGACTTCTTCGTGCGCCGCTTCGGCCGCCGCGCAGGCCGCGTCGCGGGACGCGCGTGCCTCGGTGATCGCCTTGCGGTTGGCGCTGAAGAGCGGGATCGGGATCGACAGCCCGCCGAGCAGGCGGTGCGTCCCCTCGTCGATGCCGTACCCGCCGCCCACCTTCAGATCCGGGAATTGCTTGCGGATCTCCAGGGCCAGCGCCCGCTCGGCCGTCTCGTATTCCGCGCGGGATTGGAGGATCTTCGGGTGACCGTCTGCGACGCGCTGACGAATGACAGCGGACTCGCCGGAGTTCACCACTGGTGGGAGCGACGGCACGAGTCGCACGTCTGCCGTCGGCGTGAGTCCCATCACTGCCTTGACCGCCGCCTCGATTCCCGGGCGCTCGAGCTCGAATCCGCGCAGCTCCGCGCGCCGCCGGACCTGTTCGACGCGGAAGAGCTTGGCGTCCACCGGGTCCAGTTCGCCGCGCGCCCGGAGGCGCTCGGCCGTGTCGGCGACGGCGCCGAGGTCCGCCAGATACTGCCGGGCGAGTGTGATCCGGTGATCCAGCACGGCTAGCTCGAGCCACCGGTCGTACAGCTCCGCCACGACCGCCGCCTCTTCCACCAGCACGCCGGCGAGTTGCGCCCGCGCCTCGGCCGACGCCTTCGCGCGCTCCGCTTCCAGTCGGCCGGACAGCGGCAGTGTGAGCGAGAGCGTTCCGCCCAATACCCATGGGCTTTGCACGCTCTCGATGATCCGCTCGGCGTCGATCGACAGTTCGGGGTCTTCCCACCGCCCGGCCTCTGCGGCGCCGACCGCCGACACGCGCGCCTTCGCCCGGGCGACGCGCAGCCGCGGGTTGAACAGGAGCGCGACGACCTCGCCCTCGCGTGCGGTCAGGCCGTCGGACGGGTCGAACCGCTCCGCGGGCGTGGCCGATTGGGCGAGCTGGCGCGCGTACTCGGCCACCGGCGCGGCGGCGAGGTCGCGCCCGCGCCACGTCGCGTCGTAGCCCGTCAGGTCGAGCGGGGCGGGTTGATAGGTTTGGCAGCCGGCGGTGACCATCAAGGTCACGGACAGCCACAGGGCAGTCGCGGATCGCATGAGATCCATTCCCGAAGGGCCGAGCGGGCCGCGCCAGTGGGGCCTCGCCGCGTTGTGCGACGGCGCAGGCGCGCGATCGCAGACCGACCGCGGGGGCGCGAAAGATCGCGCGCGGCGCGGTCACGCCGGTTCGGGACTCGGATCAGATCAGGAGGACGATGGTGGCCAGGCGGGCGAGCGATGCGCTCGGCGGGCCGTCGCCGGGCGGGTCGGCCCACGCCGCGCGCGCGGATGGCGTCGTGACGGCTGCCAGCGCGATGTGGAGCGACGTGGCGAGGCCGGCCGCCTCGTGCGCCGGGGCCGCCACGCGGACTTGCCGGCCGTCGGTGTCCCCGGCCGCCCCGTGGTCGACGCACGCCGTTTCCGGCTCGCCCGCCAGATTCTCGTCTTCGGCGCAACAATCGGAGGGGTCGCGAGCGACGTCGCCGTGCGAGTGGCCGCGGGCCGCGGGCGACGTGCAGGAGTCGCCGTGCCGCCCCTCGATCGCCATGTGCCGGTCGCCCGACATGCACAGCACGCGCCCGGCCGATGACAGGCCGGTCGCGCCGCCGAAGGTGGCCGCGAGGATCAGGAGGATGGAGACGAGCGACTTCATTAGGAAACGTGTCGGCCCCGATTCTAGTCACCGACCGGGAATGATCGCAAGCGGGGACGGCAATGCCCTCCACGACACGGCAGACCTCAAAAGGTCAGTGCACAACCCTTTTCATCGGTGGTGGGTCTTCCCGGCATCACCGCGATCGCAACCCCGCGACGCGGCCAACCAAACCTGACCCCAACGGAGAATCGCCATGAACGCCCGCCTCATTATCGGCCTCCTGACCGCCGGCCTCGCCTCGACGCTCGCCACCGCCGCCAGCGCGGAGCATAACCACTCGAACTTCGGCGGCCAGCCGAGCTGGTCACGCGACCACGCTCATTACGTCGTGAAGTACGACCTCCACGGCAGCCGCAAGCTGCACGCCGGGTCGCACCGCGAGGCCCACGCGCTGGTCGACGCCCTGGAGCGCGTCGGCGCCCACGCCCACGTCGACGGCTCGCACGTCGTCCACTACCACATGGACGGGTCGGCCCGCCGGAGCTTCCACTCGCACCGCGACGCCCACCAGTTCGAAAGCTGGCTCGAGTCGCTCGGGTTCCACGCCCGCGTAGTCCATGACTAAACGGGCCCCGAACTGCCCCACCACGAAATGCGAAAGCCCACGGAAGTGATTCCGTGGGATTTTCGCGTTGGCGGTTCGGTCCCCGCGCCCGCCGCTTGCCTCTTTCGGAAAATTCCGTTCAATACGACCCGCGATCGTTCGTCTATGATCGCGTGCCCCGCGGGAGAATAGCTCAACGGTTAGAGCAGGGGACTCATAATCCCTTGGTTCTGGGTTCGAATCCCAGTTCTCCCATCGCCGGTCGTCGGGCCGGTTCAGGTCCGGCCTCCCGAACGGTTCAATCTCCGAATGACGATCCAAACGCTGCCGCGCCGCGTCGTGGCCCTGATCGTGGCGGCCGGTGCGCCGTCCGCGTTCGCCGCCGGCGCCCCCGACGGTTCCGCCGGCGTCCCGCTCGTCTGGGTGCTGCCGTTCGCCCTTCTCCTGGCGTGCATCGCGCTCATGCCGTTCGTGCACAAGCACGGATGGGAGCGGCACTACCCCAAGGTCGCGACCGGCCTCGCCGCGATCGTCGCGGGGTATTACTTCTTCGTCCGCAAGGACCCCGGCCCGTGGCTCGCCGAGATGCGCGAGTACGTCTCGTTCATCGTCCTGCTGACGGCCCTGTACGTCGTCAGCGGCGGGATCGCGATCCGCATCAACCGCCGGGCGACGCCGCTCGCGAACACGGTCTTCCTGTTGATCGGGGCGGTGCTGGCGAACCTGTTCGGCACGACCGGGGCGTCGATGCTCCTGATCCGCCCGTGGCTGCGGATGAACCGCGGGCATCTCCGGCCGTACCACGTCGTTTTTTTCATCTTCGTGGTGTCGAACGTGGGCGGATCGCTCACGCCCGTAGGCGACCCGCCGCTCTTCCTCGGCTACCTCAAGGGGGTGCCGTTCTGGTGGGTGGCCGAGCACATGCGGCAGCTCTGGTTGCTGGTGGTCGGCGCGCTGCTCGCGGTGTTTTACGTTATCGACTCGCTCGACCACCGCCGGGCCGGCCGGGTTCACGAGGGGGACGCGGGCCCGCAGGTTCACCTGTTGGGCGTGCACAATTTCCTGTTTATCGGGGCGGTCGTCTGGGCCGTCTTTCGGCCCGGCACGTTCGACGCGGCTGCCGATCTGTGGAACCTGGGGGTGACCGGCGGGCGCGTGGCCGACCTGATCCTGTCGCGGGAGGTCCTCATGGTCGCCGCGACCGTCGCCTCGCGCGCCGTGACCGCCCGGGCGATCTACCAGGCGAACGAGTTCACCTACGGGCCGATGCGCGAGGTCGCGATCCTCTTCGTCGGGGTGTTTTCCACGATGGTCCCCGCCCTCCAGTGGATCGAGCACAACGCCGACCGCCTTGGCGTGCGTACGCCGGGACAGACCTACTTCGCGTCGGGCACGCTCTCGTCTGTCCTGGACAACGCGCCGACCTACCTGACGTTCCTGCAGGCCCGGATCGGGCGGCTCGACCCGGGACAGGTCGAGGAGGTCCGGCGGGTCGTCGCGCAGAACGCCGGCCGCGACCCTGCGGCGTTCGACCGCTCGGGCCTGACGAGCGAGCGCACGCGCGGCGCCGTCGAGGCCCTCCTCCGTTACCACCCCGAGAGCCTCCGCGACGGCACGATCACGCGCGAGCAGGCCGACGTCGCCCTGCTCATCGGCTCGCCCGACTGGGCCCTGTTCGTCCTGGCGATCTCCGCGGGCTCCGTTTTCTGGGGCGCGTGCACGTACATCGGCAACGGCCCGAACTTCATGGTCAAGGCGATCGCCGACGCGCACGGGGCGCCCACGCCCGGTTTCGTCCGCTACGTTGTGCAGTACACCCTCCCCGTGCTCATCCCGATCTACGTCCTGGTCTGGTGGGTCTTCTTCGCGTGATGCCCGGCGTCGTGGCAACGGGGCGCGGCGGGGTTATCCTCTGCGCGCGGGTTCGAGGCGACGATCGTTCGAAGGCGAAGGAGTCTGACCATGGCGGACAAGCGGCGGATCCCGGATTTCACGGGGCAGGATTCGTGGCGGATCTTCCGCATCATGGCGGAGTTCGTGGAGGGGTTCGAGGTGATGGCCGGCGTGGGGCCGGCGGTGTCGCTCTTCGGGTCGGCGCGGACGCGGCCGGACGACCCGTATTACAAGGCGGCCGAGGAGACGAGTCGGCTGCTGGCCAAGGCGGGGATGAGCGTGATCACGGGTGGGGGGCCGGGAATCATGGAGGCGGGGAACAAGGGGGCGTACGACTACATCAACGGGGCGAAGCGCCGGCCTCGGGTCGAGTCGGTCGGGTGCAACATCACGCTTCCGCAGGAACAGCAGGGGAACCGGTACCAGACGGTCACGCTCGACTTCCACTACTTCTACGCGCGCAAGGTCATGTTCGTGAAGTACTCGTCGGCGTTCATCTGCTTCCCCGGCGGGTTCGGAACGATGGACGAGTTCTTCGAGGTGCTGACGCTGATCCAGACGCTGAAGGTCGAGGCGTTCCCGATCGTGCTATACGGGAGTAAGTTCTGGGGCGGACTGGTGGACTGGCTCAAGGGGTTGAACCCGCACTTCATCGACGTGGAGGACACGGCGATCTTCAAGATCGTGGATTCGCCGGCGGAGTGCGTGAGGGTGGTGCGGGACGGGCTGAAGAAGCGGTGGTGGAAGCCGCTGGACCCGACGCTGGACAAGGCGGCGAAGGGGAGCGTGGATTCGGCGAAGGTGCCGCTGGCCGGGGCCCAGACGACGGACACGGCGGAGGGGACGCGATATGGGCGCCGGCCGCGGCGGACGGAGAAGCGACACGCGGATTCGCCGAAGAAGCCGCAGCAGTAGGGCCGACTTTAGTTGTCAGTGGTGTGCTAACCCTTTCCAACTTCGTGCGGACTTGTCTGCGCGGTCTTGCGATTCCGGCGGGAATGGGCTGTCCGGTCGTGCGATGGTGCGGTGCGGTGTTGTAACGTGCGGAAGTTGCCTGGCCGCGCCGTCACGTTTTTCGGCGCGTCGTCGTGTGCTCGCCGAGGTGGCGCGGCCGGGAGACACATCGGAGTGGGTGAATGCGGATCGCGAACAGGTTCGGGGCGGGGATGTGGGCGGGAGTCGGAATGATCGCGGGCGGCGCCGGGGCGGCGACGATACCGGTCGGCGCGTACGCGGGAAGCCCGGGGACGAATACGGTCAGCGCCCAGTCGACGGGGGGAACGGGCGGTAACGGGTACAAGACGACCGGTACGGCGAGCACCGTGTTCGTCGGCGGAACGTTCACTGGCGGGTCGGGCGGCACGTCGACGGTGCCTGGTACGGCTGGGACGAACCGGGGCGGCGGGGGCGGGTACGGCTATTGGAGCCTGACGGATCAGGTGGTGACGATCGGTGGCCCGGTGGCGATGACGGGCGGGGCGGGCGGGGCGGCGGCGGGCACGCCGTTCGTGACTGGCGGGAGAGGTCAGGCGGGCGTATGGTTCGCTGATACGGGTCGGTTCGACATCACGGGGGGCACGTTCGCGGGCGGCGGCGGGGGTGCGGCGACCGGAAACATCCCGACGGGCGGGGACGGCGGGGCGGCCATCCTGGTGCTGAGCACCGGCGCGGCGACGCGGTTCACGATCACGGGCGGGGCGTTCGCCGGCGGGGCGGGGGGCGACGCGACGAGCACGACCAACGCGGGCGCCGGCGGGTGGGGCGGGGCCGCGTTGGACCTGTCGAACGCGATCGGAATGGTCAGCGGGGGGACGTTCACGGAGGGTCGCGCCGGCACCGGACGGACGCCGGGCGAGGCGGGCGTCGACTTTTACGTGACGAACAACAGCATGCTCACGATGGACGGCTCGTTCGATACGGCGGGACCGATCACGGGCGGCTTTGGCAGTTTCACCGGCCGGCTGGCGGGGAACGCGCAGCCCGATACGTACACATACTTCGTTGGGGGCAACAGTCAGATCACGTTCGTGCCCGAACCGGGGGGGGTGGGATTGACTGTGCTGGCAGCAGGGCTGGTGGGTGGGCGGCGGTCGCGCGGGCGACGCGCATGACGCGATCAGTCCGCGTTGCGCAAAGTGCCGGGGCGCGAGATCGAGCACGACGTGGCGGGATGACTAGCCGCTGAAGTGACTTGCCCGGGCGGCTTGGCGTTACTTCGTGAAGAACCGCTTGATCGCGTAGACGGTGGCGGAACGCTGGACGGCGGCGATTGACTCGAGGAGGGGGATCTGCTTGGGGCAGACCTCGACGCAGTTGCCGGCCTTGCCGCAGTCGGCGACGCCGCCCTCGTCCATCAGCGTTTCGAGGCGCTCGTCCTTCAGGGCGGCGCCGGTCGGGTGGTCGTTGAACAGGCGGGCCTGGCTGATGACGGCGGCGCCGACGAACTGGTTGCTCGGCGTGTACTGCGGGCACGCCTCGAGGCAGCACCCGCAGGAGATGCAGCGGGAGAGCGGGTAGCGGGTCTCCTGCTGCTTTTGCGACTGGGCGGGGCCGGGGCCCAGGTCGTACGTGCCGTCGATCGGGACCCACGCCTTGACGCGCTTGAGGTCGTTGAACAGGCGCGAGCGGTCGACGAAGAGGTCGCGGACGACCGGGAACTTGGACATCGGCTCGAGCGTGATCGGGGACAGGTCGGGCGAGACCTTTTCGACGAGCGTGGAGCAGGCCTGGCGGGCCCGGCCGTTGATCACCATCGTGCAGGCGCCGCAGACTTCCTCGAGGCACCCGGCGTCCCACACGGGGGTGGAGGTAGACTTGCCGTCGGTGGTCGTTGGGTGGGCGGCGATGTACTGGAGGGCCGAGATGATGTTCATCTGCGGGCGGACGGGGACCGAGAATTCCTGGACGTAGGGTTGGGTATCGGTTTTGTCCCGGCGGGTGATGCGGATGAGGACGTGGCGGTCAGCGGCGGCCGAGGGCGTGCCAGGGTTCATGATGGGAAGAGTTTATGAGCGCGGGAGGGGGGCGGCAAGGCGGATGGGACTTTCGGCGTATTTGAAGGCAAGCGCGGCGAGGGTCGGGGTCGCCTATTCCTTCGCGGCGGCCGTGTAGGCGCTGAGGGCGGCGCCTAGGCAGCCCGCCTGGTCGCTGGCTTTGGCGGTCTCGATCTGTACTTCCCTGGCGTGCTTGGGGAAGGCGAGTTTCTTGAACGTCTCGCGGGTGATCTTGAGGATGCGGTCGGTGAGCTTTTTGCCGCCCTCGATGAAGCCGCCGCCGATGACGATGCGGTGCGGGTCGACGTTGTCGGCGACCTGTCGGCAGAGTTTGCCGAGGGCCTCGGCCTGCCAGTCGAAGAGGGCGAGGGCCAAGGCGTCGCCCTTGGCGGCCAATGCGCGAACTTCGAGGGCGCGCTTCTTCCAGACGTTGCCGTCGGCCTGGATCTGGGTAAGGGGGTGGTCGGCGTACGCGTCGCTGGCGAGCGCCGCCTGGAGGGCGTTGCCCAGCGCGATGACGGAGACGTAAGACTCGGCGCAGAACTTCTGGCCGCAGCCGCAGGGGAGGTGGTCGGCGCCGGGGGTGAAGGGGGGGTGGACGATCTCGACGTGTCCGAGCTCGGCGGCCATGCCGCGGGCGCCGCGGACGAGGGTGCCGTTGATGACGATGCCGCCGCCCAAGCCGGTGCCGGGGGCGAGCAAGGCCATGACCTCAGTACCCTCGGGGTTGCCGAGGTGGGATTCCCAGAAGGCGGCGGCGTTGCCGTCGTTTTCGTAGGTGACGGTGATGTCGCGGCCGAGGGACTTGGAGAGGGCGGCGGCGGTGCGCTCGCGGAGCTTGAAGCCGGCCCACTCCCGGTGCTTCATGTTGGCGGAGGGTTGGATGACGCCGTTGTTGTCGGCGGGGCCGGGGGAGTCGAGGCCGACGGCGGCGATGGCGGTGGACGGGAGGTTTTGCTCGTCGAGGAAGAGGCGGACGCCGGCGACGATCTGCTCGACGGTGGCGCGGGGGCCGTCCTCGGTGCGGGCGGGGACCTGTGCCCAGAGCGGGGAGACGGGCTTGCGGTCGGGGCCGATCGCGTTGATGCCGATCTTGGTCGCGCCGACGTCGACGCCGACGAAGAGCGAGCGGCGCGGCATGGCGGGAGACTTCTTCGGGGTACGGCGCGGGGTGGGCTTAGCCATGGTGAGGACGGGTGGTGAAATCGGAATCGGGCCTTGATAGCCGCCGGCGGAAGCCGTCGGTTGCGCGGTATGGAACGGGCGGGATCGTAAGGGATGCACGGGAATTCGCAATGCGGCGCGGGCGAGGTGTACGGGCGCGGGGGCGATAATCTCAAGGCGCGCAGGACTGCGATTAAGTCGCGGGGCGGGTCGGGCGATAGGTGGTGGAGTGGGCGCTCGAGTCGCGCGGCGGTCGCCGCGTGACTGGTGCCCCCAGGAGCGAGAGGGAAGCACACATGAAGAGCATCGTGATTCGGGCGGCCCTGGTGGCCGCGGTGGTCGGGGTCTGCGCCGGGTGCGAGTCGCTGGCGTACCAGGGCTGGTCGCCGTCGGCGCGGTCGATGAAGGACGACCCCGGGTTCGACGACGTGTACTGGGGCGCGAACGCGGAGTTCCACGTGCTCGACAAGGAGCAGGAGCGGCGGCCGATCCGCGGGTCGGCGTCGTCGGCCCGCGGGGAAGATCTCGGGTGGAACCGAGGTACGGTCAAGGAGGTCGGGGCGCCGGTGACGGGCGAGGCGAGCGTGGCGGGGATCGGGCGGGATTGAGGGCGTGGCACCACGTAGCTCAACATTCCGATGTTGAGGAGAGCCGCGGTAGGCCGGTGCACGCATTTGCACACACGCTGTTGCGGACGTCAAGCCTTCCAGCGTGCTCCCCAATTGTCGCGACCCCGAATGCCACGCCGTTCCTCAACATCGGAATGTTGAGCTACGCGCGTGCGCTACGCGAGCAGCGCCTTGACGACGTTCCCGTGGACGTCGGTCAGGCGGTAGTCGCGGCCTTGGAACTTGTACGTCAGGCGCTCGTGGTTGAGGCCGAGGCAGTGGAGGAGGGTGGCGTTCCAGTCGTGGACGTGGACGGGGTTTTCGGTGACGTTGTAGCAGTAGTCGTCGGTCGCGCCGTAGGACAGGCCGCCCTTGATGCCGCCGCCGGTGGCGAAGGCGGAGTAGCAGCGACCGTGGTGGTCGCGGCCGTAGTTGTCCTTGGTGAGTGCGCCCTGCGAGTAGACGGTCCTGCCGAACTCACCGCCCCAGACGACGAGGGTGTCGTCGAGCATGCCGCGGGACTTGAGGTCTTTGATCAGGGCGGCGGACGCCTGGTCGACGTCCTTGCACTGCATGCGCAGTTGTTTGGGGAGGGCGGAGTGCTGGTCCCAGCCCCGGTGGAAGAGCTGGACGAAGCGGACGCCGCGCTCGGCCATCCGGCGGGCGAGCAGGCAGTTGCGGGCGAAGGCGTTGTCGGCGTTGCCGTTCTCGTCGAGGCCGTACATCGCGAGTGTGGCCTTGGATTCCGAGCGCAGGTCGGTCAGCTCCGGGACGGCGGACTGCATGCGGAAGGCCATCTCGTACTGGGCGATGCGGGTGTCGATCTCGGGGTCGCCGAGGACGCCGCGGTTCAGGCGGTTGAGCTCCTGGACGGAGTCGAGCATGTCGCGGCGGGCGGCGGGGTCGACGCCGGGCGGGTTGGAGAGGTAGAGGACGGGGTCGGAGTTGCCGGAGCGGAAGCGGACGCCCTGGTGTTGGGTCGGGATGAAGCCACTGGCCCAGTGGCGGGTGGTGAGGGGCTGGTCGTTCTTGTTGCCGGAGCCCTGGGAGACCATGACGACGAACGCGGGGAGGTTCGAGTTTTCTGAGCCCAGGCCGTAGGAGAGCCACGAGCCGATGGACGGCCGGCCGGGCTGCTGGGCGCCGGTCTGGACGAACGTGACGGCGGGGTCGTGGTTGATGGCCTCGGTGTGTAGGGATTTGACGACGCAGAGGTCGTCGGCGACGGAGGCGATGTGGGGGAGGAACTCGCTGAACCACGTGCCGGCCTGGCCGTGTTGGGCGAACTTGAACATCGGGGCGACGCAGGGGAAGGACTTCTGGCCGGACGTCATGCCGGTGATGCGCTGGCCGTTGCGGACGGAGTTGGGGAGCTCGCTGCCGTGGAACTTGGCGAGTTCGGGCTTGTGGTCGAACAGGTCGATGTGGGAGGGGCCGCCGGACATGAAGAGGTAGATGACGCGTTTGGCGCGCGGGGCGTGGTGGAGGACCTTGAGCGCGCCGAGCGCCGGGGCGGCGGCCGCGGGCGCGTCCTGCGCGAAGAGGATGGGGTTGAGGAGGGAGGCGAGCGCGGCCGAGCCGATGCCGGTGGCGGTGCGGCCGAAGAGGGCGCGGCGGGTGAGGTGGAGGGGGTCGTGCGTGTTCATGCGCGTCTCGGGTGATTGGGGGAGGGAACGCGTCGTGGTCGTCGAACGCATCAGCGACGCGTTGCGTTGCAGCTAACTGAGGTCAATTCTTTGTGACGACTTCGTCGAGGTTCAGGATGATGCTTGAGACCATCGTCCACGCGGCGAACTCCGGTCTTGCGACGCCTTCGGTGACCGGCGATTCGCCGTTCTTAAGCAGCATGTCGGCGGCGGCGGGGTCGGCGGTGTAGCGGGTCGTGTGGGCGGCTAGGGCGTGGCTGAGGATGGCCAGTTCATCACCCGTCGGTGGGCGCGCCGTAGCCAGGCGGAAGATAAACGCGAGCCGCCGCTCGCTGTCGCCCTTGATCTCCAGCAGGGCCCGCTCGGCGAGTTTCCTCGATGCCTCGACGTACGTCGGGTCGTTCATCAGCACGAGCGCCTGCAACGGCGTGTTGGTGCGCGAGCGCCTCACCGTGCAGATCTCGCGGTCGGGGGCGTCGAACGTGGCCAGGGTCGGCGGGGGGCTCGTGCGCTTCCAGAAGGTGTACATGGTGCGGCGGTAGAGGTCGGGGCCGTGGGATTGGACGTACTTCTGGGCGCTGAACCGGTCGCCGTCCTCGCGGGACATGAGCTCTTCCCACAGGCCGGCGGGCTGGTAGGGGGAGACGGACTTGCCGCCGATCTCGCGGTTGAGCAGGCCGGAGATCGCCAGGGCCTGGTCGCGGATCTGCTCGGCCGAGAGGCGGAAGCGCGGGCCGCGGGCGAGCAGGCGGTTCTCGGGATCCTTGGCGACGAGCGCGGGCGTGACGGCGGAGGACTGCCGGTACGCGGCGGAGGTGACAATCAGCCGCTGCACGGCCTTCACGTCCCAGCCGGAGTCGACGAAGCGCCTGGCGAGGTAGTCGAGCAGATCGGGGTGACTGGGCCACTCGCCTTGGTTGCCGAGATCTTCGACGGTTTTGACGAGGCCGACGCCGAAGTAGGCCTGCCAGTATCGGTTGACGGCGACGCGCGCGGTGAGCGGGTGATCGGGCGCGACGAGCCACTTGGCGAGGCCCAGGCGATTAACGGGCGCGTCTTTGGGCAGGAGGGGAAGGGCGGCGGGGGTGCCGGCGGTCACCTTTTCGCCCTTCTTATCGTATTCGCCGCGGGTGAGGATGAACGTGTCGCGCGGCTTGGCCATTTCTTCCATGACCATGGTCGTGCGAACGTCGGAGCCGAGTTTGTCGCGCCGTTTGGCGATATCGGCGAGGCGGTCGCGGGTGGTGGCGAACGCGGGGACGTGGGCGGCGCGGAAGTAACGGCGGACGGCGCTCGCCTGGTCTTCGGTGCGCTTGTCGGCGGGCGCCTTGAGCGCGGCGACGACATCGTCGGGCATGACCGCGGCCCCGTGGGGGTTGGGCGAGTCGGTGGTGCTGAGCGCGAACCGGCCGGGGTGGTGCGAGGCGAACTGCGAGTTGAACTCGACGACAACGCGGACCGCGGAGTTCGCAGGGATCTCGTCGACGGGCTCGACGATCAGATGGTGCGGCTTGCCCTCCTGCGGGTCGATCGCCCAGCCGCTGGTGCCTTGGCCGTCGATCGCGTTGGAGGCGGGGAAGTCCTTCTGGGCGAAGTCGGCGGAGGCGCGTTTGAGCTTGGCGGGCAACTTGGCGTCACCGACGAAGACCTTCACCTCAGTGAGGACGATGTTCCCGTTGTCGGATCGGCCGGGGCCTCTGCCCTTGAGCTTCGGGTCGGGAAAGACGTCGAAGCGGACCGCGGTGGTGCTGGCGGCGGTCGTGAACTTGAACGTGAGCGATTCTTTGAACGGGTTCGTGCCGGTGGAGGTGTAGGAGCCGTCGGGCTGGCGGGTGAGGGTGGCGCCACCGGCGCTGGAGACGGTGGCCTTGTCCGTCGTGCGGGTCCAGCCCGTGCGGCCGGTCGCCAGGGCGGTCGGCTCCCAAGCGGCTTGCGCGGCGTCGGCGGCGGGGTCGGGCTTGTCGAGCGAGGCGGCGATGTCGGCGGCTTCGGCCTGCAACGCCGCGAGCGCCGCCTCGTGCTGTTTCGAAGGCGTCCGGATGAACGGCCGGGCATTGCCCTTCTGCCCGTCCAGGCCCGCCTCCGGCACGTTATTGAAGAACGCGTAGAGGCGGTAGAAGTCCTTCTGGGTGATGGGGTCGTACTTGTGATCGTGGCACTGCGCGCACCCGACGGTCAGGCCCATGAAGACGGTGGCGGTGGTGTTGACGCGGTCGACGAGATAGGCGGTGAGGTATTCCTCGGCGACGGCCCCGCCCTCGTAATTGATCATGTGGTTGCGGTTGAACCCCGAGGCGATGCGCGACTGGAGCGTGGCATCCGGCAGGAGGTCGCCGGCGAGTTGGTGGATCGTGAACTGGTCGAAGGACATGTTGCGGTTGAACGCGTCGATGACCCACTCGCGCCAGGCGGTCATGTCGCGGCCGGAGTCGAGGTGGTAGCCGTGGGTGTCGGCGTAGCGGGCGGCGTCGAGCCAGTCGAGGGCCATGCGCTCGCCGAAGTGGGGCGAGGCGAGGAGGCGGTCGACGACCTTGTCGTAGGCGTCGGGGGCGCGGTCGGCGAGGAAGGCGTCGACCTCGGCGGGCGTCGGCGGCAGGCCGGTGAGGTCCAACGTGACCCGACGGATCAGCGTTTCCTTACTCGCCTCGGCCGAGGGCGAGAGGCTCTCGGCTTCGAGCTTGGCGAGGATGAACGGGTCGATCTCATTGCGGCCCCACCTCGCCTTCGTCCCGGGGACCGCGGGCGCGCGAACCGTTTCGAAGGACCAGTGGCCCGCGTACGTCGCACCCGCGGCGACCCAGCGGCGGAGCGTGTCGACCTGCTTGGCCGTGAGCGTCTTGCCGCTGTCGGGCGGGGGCATGCGGTCGTCGGGGTCGTTGGTGCGGATGCGTTTGATGGCCTCGGACTCGTCGGGCTTGAGCGGGACGAAGGCAGCCCTGGCGAGGGCGGCGTCGCGCACGTCGAGCCGGAGCTTGCCCTTGCGCGCCTTCTCGTCGAACCCGTGACAGGCGAGGCAGCTCTCGACGAGGATCGGGCGGACGTCGCGGTTGAAATCGGGCGCGGGAGGGGCGGCGTGCGCGGAAGACGAATATGCC
>DATHXE010000039.1:0-2803 GCA_035459845.1 Tepidisphaeraceae bacterium
TACCGACACCGGAGAAGTAATCGGGTCCGGGGCGACGCTTCGGGCGAAGCCCGTGTGCTCTGCCCCGGCTTGAATAGACTTGCGAACCCGCTACGCGCGGACGAGCGCGTCGCGCGCCGCGAGCACCTGCCGGCGCGCCTCTTCGACCGTTGGCGCGAGCGCCGTCAGGTGGCCCATCTTCCGGCCCTTGCGGGGGTCGGCCTTGCCGTACAGGTGGAGCTTGACGTTCGGATTTGCCAGGGCGGCGGCCCAGTTCGGCCCGGCCGGACCCGCGTCGAGCCAGGTGTCGCCCAGGAGCTGGGCCATGGCCGCGGGGGAGTGCAGGCGCGTGTCGCCCAGCGGCAGCCCGCACACGGCGCGGAGCTGCTGTTCGAACTGGCTGGTCAGGCTGGCGTCGAACGTGAGGTGGCCCGAGTTATGGGGCCGGGGCGCGAGCTCGTTGACGAGCAGTTCGCCCCTGGCGGTCAGGAAGAACTCGACGCAGAGGACGCCGACGACGTCGAGGGCCTCGAGCACGCCGCGGGCGATTTCGATCGCCTTCGCGTGCACGCCCGGCTCGACAGCGGCGGGGGCGACGGACAGGTCGAGGATGTGATTGCGGTGGTCGTTCTCGATCACGCCCCAGTGGGCGAAGGAGCCGTCTACTCCGCGGGCGGCGACGACGCTGACTTCTCGCTCGAAGGTCACGAACGCTTCGAGGACGGCGACGGGGGACGAGTCCTGAGTCCCGAGTGCTGAGTCCTGAGGGGGATTCGCCCCGCCATGCGCCGTGACGGCCTTCCACGCCTGTTCGACCTGGTCCGGCGACGTGATCTTGAACTGACCTTTGCCGTCGTAGCCGAAGCCGGCGGACTTGAGGATGCCGGGGGTGCCGAGTTTGGCGACGGCCGCGCGGAGTTCATCGACGCTCGCGATCGGGACGTAGGGCGTGACGGGGAAGCCGTGCTGGCTCAGGAACGTCTTCTCGCGGAGGCGGTGCTGGGTCGTGTGCAGCACCGAGCCGGCGGGGCGGACCGGCGCGTGGCGGGCGGCCGTCTCGGTGGCGGCGGCGGAGACGTTCTCGAACTCGAACGTGACCACCGACACCTGCCGGGCGAACGCGGCGACCGTGTCGAGGTCGTCGTAGTTCGCCACGACCTCGACGTCGGCCACCTGCCCGGTCGGCGTGTCGTTATCCGGCGACAGCGTGTAGACGCGATACCCCATCTTGAGGGCGGCGATCGCGAACATCCGGCCGAGCTGGCCGGACCCGAGCACGCCGACGGCGGCGCCGGGAAGAATTGGGGCGGCGGAGGGCATGGGGGTGTTGTCGGGATGGGGGGCCGATTGTCAATGTGCAGTGGCGGGGACGTGGGTAGATGGGGAGGTGGGGGGTGGAACGGCGAGCCGCACGATCCGCAGCGCGACCTCCCCAGCCGACTTCGCGTCGCCGATCGCGACCGTCCCGCACGGAATCCCGGCGGGCATCTGGGCGATCGACAGGAGCGAGTCGAGGCCCGCCAGCGCGTGTGATTTGACGGGAACGCCGATCACGGGCAGCGTCGTAAATGCGGCCGTCATGCCCGGAAGATGCGCCGCGCCGCCTGCGCCGGCGACGATCGCGAGCAGGCCGCGGGCCCTGGCGGACTTGGCGTACTCGGCCATGAGGTCGGGCGTGCGGTGGGCGGAGACGACGCGCGCCTCGTACGGCACGCCGGCGGCGGCGAGGACGTCGGCGGCGGCCTTCATCGTCGGCCAGTCGGACGTCGAACCCATGATGATGCCGACGAGCGGGGCGTTGGGCATGCGGGCGAGTGTAGCGGGGAGGGGAGGAGATGGGGAGATGGGGAGGTGGGGAGATGGGGTGGTGGGGTGGTGACGTCACGTTTAGCCGCGACCCGTAGGGCCAGCGACAGCGCCGCCCGAAGGGGAGCGCGGTGCGGATGCCCGTCGCCGCGGATTTTCGGAACCCGAAGGCGCAACCCGCGTCGAACCGACATGCGAATCGCTACGTTGATCGTCCTCAGCATCGTCCTGGGCGCGAGTCAGTCCCGCGCGGAGAAGCCGCGCCCCCCTGTCGGCCCGAAAGCAGTGGAAGGCGTGAAAGAGGTACGGCCGCAGGACGAGGCGGCGGACGCCGCGCACCGCGCGCATTCGGCCCGGGTCGACGCGCAGACCACCGCCGACCTGGCGCGGGCGGCGTTCGAGCGCAAGCGCCGGCCCGGCCCACTCGCGGACGACGAGCGCGGGACGTTCGATGCGATCGTGCTGGCGTATCGAAAGGCGATCGACCTCGACCCGGTCGGGGAGATCGGCGGGTACTGTCGGCTGCGACTGGCCGGGGCGCACCAGTACGTGGGCGACTTCGACGGCGCCGGGCGGATCCTGACCGAGGCCGTCAACGTCGCGCGCGGGCCCGAGGCGCGGGTCAAGGCGCTGTACGAGATGGCGCTGTTCGAGCTACAGGCGAGGAAGCGGCCGGCGCAGGCGCTGGAGTGGGCGACGCGGGCGCGGGCCGCGCTCGAGCGTACGCCGGACGACCCGGCGAATCAGGTCGAGGCGGATCACCTCGCGGCGATCCGCGCGAAGTGGGAGACGGGGATCGGGCAGGTAATGGAGCGCGCGGGGGCGGAGTTGAGGTTGGAGAAGTGACACGCGCCCACCGCAACCTCGCGCTCCCCTGCGGGCGGCGCTGTCGCTTGCCCTTCGGGTCGCGGCTAAACGTGGATGTCGAACGCTACTTCGCCGCCTCCACCGTCTTCGACAGCAGGTACGCCAGCAGATCGTTGAACTCGTCCGACTTGACGGCCTCGTGGAATCCGGT
>DATHXE010000040.1:0-12567 GCA_035459845.1 Tepidisphaeraceae bacterium
ACAATGATCTGCTGATCTTGCATCTCGCTGATGATGATCTTGTGCAGTTCCATCTGGATCGACATCGGCGGCTCTCCGTGGGGGCGCAGCAGACTGAGTGGGTGAGCGTAAGTAGTTATGGAATCGGGTGTCAAGCGCAAAAGGAGGGGTGGGACGATGGGATTACGCGAGAAGCGTCGGGTTGCTCGATGCGATCCTAGGCGACGCCGCGAAAGATCGTGAATAGATTCACGATCGGCCCGACTATAATCCGCAGACACCCATGATCAGACACGCGAAGATTCCCGTTCGAATGCTCCTGACGCTGGCCGGCGTGGCGGTGGCGCTGGGGATTGGCGTGCTCCTGTTCCAAGCGCTTGGGCGGCCGCAGGTGCAGGTAACGTCGGTCGTGCGGTCGGAGGTCGTGCAGGCGTTTTACGCGACGGGGACGATCGTGCCCGAGCGCGAGTATGCAGTGAAGTCCCAAGTGGCCGGCGTGCTGATGCTCGAGCCGGGGATCGACAAGGGCGTGTCGGTGAAGCGGGGGCAGTTGCTCGGGCGGATCGTCAGCGATGATTTGGAGAAGAAACTCAAGCAGGCCGAGGCCGAGTTGAAGGAGCGCCTGGCGCGGGCGGACGAGAAAACGTCGCCGGTGCTGAACGAGTTCGACCGGCGCGTGGAGGCGTACGAGGAGATCGTGGCGTCGGCGAAGCGCGAGCACAAGCGGCTGGTGGACCTGGGCGCGACGGGGAACGCCCAGCCGGTGGAGATCGACCGGGCGTTCGAGCGGCTCAAGACGATGTGGGCGGAGCTCGAGGGGTTCAAGGCGCAGCGGCGGGCGAAGGCGCTGGAGGTCGCGCGCGAGTTGGAGGTGGCGGAGGCGACGCTCAACATCGCCAAGTGGAACGTGGGGCAGCAGGAGCTGCACGCGCCGGTCGACGGGGTGATTTTGGACTGGCCGGTGCCGACGCGGACGCGGATGAAGATCGACGAGCACGTGATGCTGATCGCGGACGTCCGGCCGGAGCGGCTGGTGATGCGGGCGCAGGTGGACGAGGAGGACCGGAACAAGCTGGTCGTCGGGCAGACCGTGAACATGACCCTTTACTCGTTCGGGACCGAGCCGATCGTCGGGCGGGTGAAGTCGGTGTACGCGAAGGCCGACCCGCAGCGGCGGACGTTCGAGGTGGACGTGGAATTGGGCGGGCCGGGCGCGACGACGCGACCGATCGGGGAACCCGTCGCGTCTGCCACGGGCAGTGGCACTTCAGTGCCACTGTCGACGTCGACTCCCATCACTCCCTACACACGATTCGCGCCGGGCATGACGGGCGAACTCGCGTTCGTCGAGCAGCACAAGAAGGACGTCATGATTCTCCCGCGGCAGGCGCTCCAGGGGGATGCGTTTTACGTGGTGCGCAACGGAAAAGTCGCGCGCGTGCCGGCGCAGGCGGGCGTGCGGTCCGTGGACCGGGTCGAAGTGCTTGGCGGGATCGGGCCGGACGACAAGGTGATCCTGAGCCCGCTCGGGACGCTCAAGGAGGGGGACGCGGTGCGGACGGAGTTCGTCGACAACCGCACCGCCGCCGACGCGAACAAGCCCAAGGACGCGGAGATATTCAAGGGCGGCTTTTAAACCGAATCGCGAGAACGCATGCGCTGGTTTATCTCGACACGCTATTTCTTCGCCCACAAGCGTCAGTCGCTCGTGTGCATCGCGGGCGTGGCGATCTCGGTGACGATGTTCATCGCGATGGTGTCGATGATGAACGGGTTCTCGGACAAGTTCATCATCGAGACGGTCGAGTCGAGCGGGCACGTGACGGTGCACGATGAGCCGCGGGAGCGGGAGACGCAGATCCTGCAGCGGCTGCACCCGGACCCGGACGCGCTGCTGGTGATCGAGCGGACCAAGCCGCGGGAGACGACCAAGCAGATCAAGAACCCGACGGGGCTGATGGCGCAGCTGCGGCGGATGCCGGGCGTGGTGGCGGCGGCGCCGGAGGTGACCGGGGAGGCGATCGCGACGTACGGCACGAAGAACGTGAACATGCAGATCGTCGGGATCGAGCCCGAGCAGCAGGTGCGGGTGACGACGATCGGGAAGGACGTGATCGAGGGGGACTTCACGCGGCTGCGGAAGTCGGCCGACGGCGTGGTGATCGGGTCGGGGCTGCAGAAGGTGCTGGGGGCGAAGCTGGACGACACGATCGTGTTGACGAGCACCACGGGGGGGCGGACGAACGCGCGGGTGGTGGGGATCTTCGAGACGGGGGTAACGCCGGTCGATTACAGCCGGGCGTACATGCTGATCAACTCGAGCCAGACGCTCCTGGACAAGAAGAACGTGATCAACCGGATCGTGCTGCGGACGACGGACTACACGAAGGCCGAGCCCCTGGCGAAGCAGATCGAGCAACTCTGCGGGTACAAGACGGAGAGCTGGCAGGAGGCGAGCGCGAACTTCCTCAAGATCTTCAAGGTGCAGACGGTGATCACGTACGTGATCACGGGGGCACTGCTGATCGTGGCGGCGTTCGGGGTGCTGAACATCCTCATCATGGCGGTGCTGGAGCGGGTGAACGACATCGCGATCCTGAAGAGCTTCGGGCTGTCGCGCGGGGACGTGACGCTGGTGTACATGTTCCAGGGGATGGTGATCGGGCTGATCGGGGCGATCGCGGGCGTGCTCCTGGGGAAGCTGACGATCGCGGGGCTGAGAAGGTTGCCGATCCAAGTGGAGGGGCTGGTGAAGAGCGAGGGGCTGTTGATGAGCGAGAGCGTGGGCCTGTACGTGCAGGCGTTCGTGTCGGCGCTGATCATCGTGATTTTCGCGGCGATGTACCCGGCGCGGCGGGCCGCGAAGTACGACCCGGTGGAGGTGATTAGAGGCGCTCACTGACGGCGAGCCCGCTTCAGCGGGCGGGTCGCGAAGCGAGCCGGGGAGGTCAGAGGTCAGAAGGTCAGAGGTCAGCATGGCGGCGAGGACGGCGACGGTGACGGTGACGGCAGGGAACGAAGTCCATGGGCGAGACGCCCAAGCCACTGCGCTCCTCCGCGCGCAGAACGTCCATCGCGTGCTCGGGCAGGGGGATACCGCCAACGACGTCCTCAAGGGCGTGAGCCTGGCGATCGGCGGCGACGAGTACGTGTCGATCGTCGGCGCGAGCGGGTCCGGGAAGTCGACGTTGCTGTACCTGCTGGGCGGGCTCGATCGGCCCTCGCAGGTGGGGGTGAACGGGGAGGTGTTCGATCCGCCGAGCCGAGTGTTCATTGACGGACGGGACACGACGGGGTTGAGCGACACCGAGCTGGCGCTGGTGCGGAACGAGAAGGTGGGGTTCGTGTTTCAGTTCCACTACCTGCTGAAGGAGTTCACGGCCGCGGAGAACGTGGCGCTGCCGATGTTCAAGCTCGGGCGGTTGTCGCGCGGCCAGGCGCTCCATCGCGCCGTCGCGCTGCTCGATCGGTTCGGACTGGCGGACAAGGCGAAGCGGCGGGCGAACCGGCTGTCGGGCGGGGAGCAGCAGCGGGTGGCGATCGCGCGGGCGCTGGCGAACGAGCCGGCCGTGCTGCTGGCGGACGAGCCGACGGGGAACCTGGACCGGAAGAACAGCGAGATCGTCGCCGAGCTGTTCGCCGAACTCGCGGCAGGGGGGCAGGCGATCGTTATCGTGACGCACGACACGTCGCTGGCCGCCAAGGCGCGGCGGCGGATCACGATGGAGGACGGGAACGTCATCGGGGACGTCAGCGGTTGATGTGGGGCAATCGGTTGTGCAGTTTGGGCGGTTTGGGGGCGGGTTTCGGGGGTTTGAGATATCGCGGGGGGCGGATAACATGCCCGCTCCCGCGGCCCAGCCCGGTGTGACTACAGCCCCGCGCACGGTCGGCCGATAATGCCGACGTGGGCCGGTGCCGAGTCGCCGGAACCCGTCGTATGGGTTGCCAGTGGAGCGCGTCCCGGCCTGCACACGCACGGCGACGCCGCGCGGGAGCATTTGATGATCGCCATGACCGAGACCGAACCGACCACTATCGGAGCGAACCACGACACCGCCGGCGAGGCCTCGGGGGACGGCCTGGCCCGGCCGCACAGCGTGAAGCTGGATCACGCGTTCGCCGACGGCCCGCTGCGCCCGAAGACGGCGACGATGACCAAGGTGTCGATCGTCATCCCCGTGTACAACGAGGAACTGACGGTGCAGATGCTGGTGGGGCTGGTGGTCAAGGCGGCGCTGCCGCCGGGCGTGACGCGGGAGATCATCTGCGTCAACGATTGCTCGAAGGACAAGACGGCCGAGAAGCTCGACGAGCTGCCCAAGCTTTTCCCGGACACCGAGTTCAAGATCGTCCACAAGCCGGTGAACCAAGGGAAGGGCGCCGCGCTGCGGGACGGGTTCAAGCTGGCCGGCGGGGACGTGGTGCTGATCCAGGACGCCGATCTGGAGTACGACCCGCGCGACTACGTGCGGCTGCTGCAGCCAATTTACGACGACAAGGCCGACGTCGTCTTCGGCAGCCGGTTCATCGGGGAGCCGCACCGCGTGCTCTACTACTGGCACACCGTCGGGAATAAGTTCCTGACGTGGATGTCCAACATGTTCACGAACCTGAACCTGACGGACATGGAGGTCTGCTACAAGGTGTTCCGCAAGTCGGTGCTCGACCAGATCGAGGTCAAGTGCAACCGGTTCGGGTTCGAGCCGGAAATCACGGCGAAGGTCGCGAAGATGCGGCCCCGGCTGCGGATCTACGAGGTGGGCGTGGCGTACTACGGGCGGAGCTACGAGGAGGGGAAGAAGATCACCTGGAAGGACGGCGTGAAGGCGATCCTGGCGATCATCCGGTTCCGGTTCTCGAACTAGTTTTCGGACCTCGGGGGGAATGGCTCGGACGGAGCCTTGCCCTCCCAAACGGTGGGTGCGCTCACATTGTTGGGCCCGCCTGGCGGTGGCTTGCGCACCGATAACCGTCGGGCCCGGTTTTGCGGGTTGACGGTGCCTCAAGGATGGGGCAAGACTAACGGATACTAGAGGTGGGCGATCGAGCTCACGCTCCGGACGCGCGCGGGTGGCTTGCCGGCCTAACCGCGCCCGATCGGGTGCTGTCCTATTGGCACGACTGACTTCCGGCCACTGATTTAGACTCCTATGCGTATCCTCATTTCCGGCGGCGCCGGGTTCCTCGGTTCGCACCTCACCGACCTGTTCCTCGGGCAGGGCCACGAGGTGGTCGGCGTCGACAACTTCATCACGGGCAAGGAGGAGAACATCCTCCATTTGTCGGGGAACCCGAAGTACAAGTTCGTCCGGCAGGACGTGATCGAGGCGTTCAAGGTGGACGGGCCGGTCGACCGGATCTACCACATGGCGTCGCCGGCGTCGCCGATCGGGTACGTCAAGCACCAGGTCGCGACGATGAAGGTGAACAGCCAGGGGACGTGGAACCTGCTCGAGCTGGCGTGCGCCAAGGGGGCGCGGTTCCTGATGGCGAGCACGTCGGAGTGCTACGGCGACCCGGCCATGCACCCGCAGCGCGAGGACTACTGGGGGAACGTGAATCCGATCGGCCTGCGGAGCATGTACGACGAGGCCAAGCGGTTCAGCGAAGCCTGCACGATGGCGTACCACCGCGAGCGGGGCGCGGACACGCGGCTGATCCGGATCTTCAACACGTACGGCCCGCGGATGGACCCGCACGACGGGCGGGTCGTGATCTCGTTCATCCGCCAGGCGTTGAACAACGAGCCGCTGACGGTGTTTGGGGACGGGAAGCAAACGCGGAGTTTGTGCTACGTGTCGGACCTGATTCGCGGGATCAATTTGACGATGGAGGGGGACTTCGTCGAGCCGATCAACCTGGGGAACCCGGAAGAGTTGACGATCCTGGACATCGCGCGGGAGGTGAAGGAACTGGTGCCGGGGACCAAGAGCCAGGTCGTGCACATGCCGATGCCGCCGGACGACCCGAAGGTTCGGTGCCCGGACATCACGCGGGCGAAGCAGATCCTGGGGTGGTCGCCGGTGGTGTCGCGGCGGGAGGGGCTGGGGAAGATGATCGAGTTCTATCGGGAGCGGTTGCTGAAGAAGGCGTCGTAGTCACGGCGCTCGAAGGTTCACGATTGCGATGAAACGCCGCGCTCCATGGAGCGCGGCGTTTTCATTGACGAGGTCGGGCGGAATGTCACGCCCACGCGAGCGATCGGGTTGGAACAACGTGAATGAGCTTGACGCGGTAGGTAGAGCGAGGTAACTCACCGGTGATGCTCCGCCGCGCGGCGATCTTCGCATTCGTCCTGTACCAGGCGTTCTGGCTGAACGCGGTGGTGCCGGGGCACACGCGCGGGCTGGTGACGGTCGGGTGCGCATCTTGCGATTCGCCGGTGGCGCATGCGGGCGCGGAGGGGCAGGGGGCGTCGTGCCACGCGGCCAAGCCCAAGTCGCGGTGCTGCCCGAAGGAGCGCGCGGCGGCACTGGGCGAGAAGCAGGCGGGTAAGGATTCGGAGAACAAGCCGACGTCGGGGGACCGGGCGCGGTGTGCGGTGTGCTTTTTCGCGGCGGGCCTGACGGTCGCGCCGCCGGTCGACCCGGAACTCGAGCGGGGCGGGCTGGTGGCGGTGCTGGACGTGATGGCGCCGCGGTCGCCGGTCGTCGAGGGGCACCGGGCGGCGTACCTGGGGCGGGCGCCACCGGTGGGATGAGGGGCTCGCGTTTCGTCCGACGAGTTTGGTCAAGGGATGGCGCGTGCGCCGATGGCGTCCGCACCTTTGACTCGTCGGACCTCCATTCCATTCGTCACGGCGTTGGTGTGTCGGGCGCGGCTGCGCCCCGTCCCGTCGGGCCACGTGAGATCACGTGCGGGTGACGGGATAATTCATCGCATCGTTTCGCACTCAAAAGTCGAAGCTCGCGCCACTGCGGGCGGCGCTCGTCGATCGGGTCGCAACGAACGGTGCGCGTCGGGGGCTTCGGAAAGTTCAGGTGATATCGTGAAGGCTTCAATTCTTCCGCGGCGCGGGCCCGCCCGTGCTGGTTTTACGCTGGTCGAGCTGTTGGTGGTGATCGGGATCATCGCGCTGCTGATCAGCATCCTGTTGCCGGCGCTGGGCGGGGCGCGGGCGCAGGCGGCGAGCGTGACGTGCCGGGCGAACTTGCGGCAACTGTCGCTGGCGGCGCAGATGTACGCGCAGGACTACAAGGCGTTCGTCGGGTACGCGCCGGGGATCGACCGGAAGATGCTGCTGTACCCGTACCTCGGGCACGGGAAGGACAACGCGGACGTATCGGGGAGCCAGGTGTGGAACTGCCCGTCGAACGCGCGGCCGGAGGAGGAGTGCGGCTACGGGTTCAACACGTCGCTGAACTGGGTGAAGATCTCGAACGTGCGGCGGGCGGAGGAGACGGTGGCGGTGTGCGACTCGGGGATCCGCGACGGGAACGTGCCGACGCTGTCGACGATGTGCAACCCGCCGAGCAAGCAGAGCCCGGCGGGGAACCCGGCGTACCGGCCGAACCCGCGGCACGCGAAGCAGACGGTGTGTGTGGCGTACGTGGACGGGCACGCCGACTCGGTCAAGATGGAAGACCCGTTTTACCCGGGGCCCGTGGGGGCGTGGCCGGGGAACGGCGTCGTCGACATGAGCGCGCCGGACTACAAGGACGCGCTGTGGGACCTGCGGTGACAGGCGGGGAGTGGCCGCAAAGCCGCAAAGGGCGCAAAGCAGACATTGACGTTGAGGAGCACGTGATGAAAGTCGAACTGATCGCGGGGTTGGCGGCGGTGTTGGCCGCGGTGACCGTCGGGCGCGGGCACGACACGTGGGTGCAGACGAACACGAACGTGTACCGGGTGGGCGACGTGGTGCACGTCGACCTGCTGCTGGGCAACCACGGGAACGAGCACCGGGACTTCAAAGTGGCGGGGAAGGCGTCGCTCGAGGACAAGAGCGCGACGCTGGAGGTTGTCGGGCCGGACGGGAAGCGGACGGATTTGAAGGCCGCGGCGACGGACCAGGGGCTGGGGCCGAAGGAAGGCTTCCAGACGGCGCGGTTCACGCCGGCGGCGGCGGGGCTGTACACGGTCGTGTCGACGTCGGACAAGGTGGTCGATTACGCGCCCAAGCGGAGTGTGAAGTCGGCCAAGGCGTTCTTCGTGGCGAGCAAGAGCCTGGACAAGGTGCCGGAGAGCAACCCGGGGTTTGATAAGGAGTACGGGCACGCGCTGGAACTGGTGCCGCTGACGAACCCGGTCACGCCGATGGGCCCGGGGACGAAGATGAAGGTGAAGCTGCTGTACAAGGGCAAGCCGATGACGGGGGCGGCGGTGTCGTTCATCCCGCGCGGGGGGAAATTGGCGGAGGACTTCGACCCGAAGTTCGAGCGGAAGACGGACGTAGACGGGGTGGCGAGCTTCGAGTTCCCGGACGGGAATTACTACCTGGTGGTGGCACACCACGAGGACGCGGCGGACAAGGGGGAGAAGTACGAGTCGACGAAGTACTCGGCGACGGTCTGCGTGTACGTGCCGGCGCTGTGCCCGTGCTGCGGGGAGTAACCAGTCAAAGCCCAATCTGAAACGCACCTAGAAAGCCCGTCGGGAGTGATCCCGGCGGGCTTTCGCTCGTTTCAAAGGTCGTGAAAGTTCGTTCTCCGGCTTTCACCGGGCGTATAGTTTCAGTATAGATTGAAACAGGAGAAGCCTTATGGCCACCGTTCAGACCGCAGTGTTGCCCGAGGAAACCAAAGTCGAAGCGCCGGTGAGCCGGCCCAAGCCCGCGGCAATGACGCCGGTCGAGGCGAAGCTGCGGGAGATCCAGGACACGTTCATCCGGCGGTGGGGAGAGATGGGGGCGACGTGGGGGATCAACCGGACGATGGCCGAGATCCACGCGCTGATGTACATCGTCGGCCGGCCGCTGTGCACGGACGACGTGATGGAGCGGCTGCACATCTCGCGCGGGAACACGTCGATGAATCTGCGGGCGCTGTGCGACTGGGGCCTGATCCGGCGGATGCACCGGCGGGGCGAGCGGCGCGAGTACTTCGAGAGCCTCCAGGACGTGTGGGAGATGTTCTCGATCATCGCGGCCGAGCGGAAGCGCCGCGAGATGGACCCGGTGCTGGAGACGATCAAGCACTGCCAGGAACTGCTGGACGAGCAGTCGCTGGGCAAGTTCGCCAAGAGCGAGGAAGTGCAGATCACCCGGCAGCGGCTGGCGGGGATGGAAGACTTCATGAAGGTGACGAACAAGATCTTCGCCCAGTTCATCGGGGGGGCGAAGAGCGGGTTGTCGAAGGTGGTGAAGGTGTTGTTGAAGGCTTTTTGAAGTGGTCCGTTGTCAATTGTCCATGGTCAATCGCCGCCTCGCGACGGACCGGGTGATCTCGCAAGTGGTCGCGATTGACAATTGACCATGGACAATTGACCTCCTTGCATTTCCGTTTCTTGCAAAGGGGACTTCGCGCATAATCGTTCGCGGTAGGGGGGTTACGCGAAGGAGCCTCGTCATGCGCCTGTGGACCTGCGTCGCGGCCTTGGTCGTCGTGGGGGCCGTCGTTGCGCCGGCGAGCCGCGGGGCGACGCCGCAGCAGGTGGAGGAGGCGATCAAGAAGGCGAAGGAGCATTTGCTCAACGCGCAGAAGGCGGGGAACTGGGAGGCGGTGCCGGCGCGGCGGCCCGAGCCCAGGCCGGGGCCGCGGGGTGAGGTGCTGATCACGGACATCATCAACTCGAGCCAGTACGGGGGGGAGACGGCGCTGATCACGTACGCGCTGATCGCGGCGGGCGAGAGCCCGCAGGAGCCGCGGATCGCGGCGGCGCTGAAGTGGCTGGCGACGCAGGACCTGAACGGGACGTACTCGGCGGCGATGCGGGCGCAGATCTGGTACCTGCTTCCGGCGGCCAAGCGGAAGGAGTTCGGGCCGCTGGTCAAGAAGGATTACGAGACGCTGATCGCGAACATGCGGGGGAGCAAACTGCTCGGGAGCGCGCCGGCGCCCGCGGCGGGCGGCGGAAGGCGGCCGCCCGCACCGGCACCGGCGCCCGGGCCCGCGGCGGGGCCGGACCCGGAGGCGGATTGGAAGGGCCTCTACCGGTACACGGCCAACGACTCGGGGTACGACCACTCGGCGTCGCAGTTCGCGGTCCTCGGGATGTGGGCGCTGCAGCAGGCGGGGGTCGAGGTGCCGACGGCGTACTGGCAGGCCGTCGAGGACGCGTGGATCAAGAACCAGGAGAAGGCGAGCGGCGGTTGGAATTACGGCAAGCTCTTCCGGCCCGACCCGCCGGTCACGCCGACGATGACCGCCGCGGGCGTGGCGACGCTGTTCATCACGCAGGACTACCTGCACTTCAAGGACGGGGTGGAGTGCAAGGGGAACGTGCGGAACAAGGCGATCGACGACGGGATCGCATGGCTGATCAAGAACTTCGAAAGCATCTTTAAAAGCGAGTGGCCGTTCTACGCGCTCTACGGGATGGAGCGGATCGGGCTGGCGAGCGGGTACAAGTACCTGGGGACGATCGACTGGTACCAGCGCGGTGCCGACACGCTGATCAAGTTCCAGCAGCCGGACGGCGGGTGGGGCGCGATCCACGACACGGCGTTCTCGCTGCTGTTCCTGGTGCGTGGTCGCGCGCCGGTCGTGATGAACAAGCTCGAGTACGCGATCGACTTCAAGGGCGAGAAGAACGCCACCACGCACTGGAACCAGCGGCCGCGGGATGCGGCGAACGTGACGCGCTGGATCTCGCGGCAGTTCGAGCGCGAACTCAACTGGCAGATCGTGAACCTCAAGGGCTCGCCGGAGGACTTGCACGATGCGCCCATCCTCTACATCACCGGCAACCAGGTGCTGAACCTGCCGCCGGAGGACGAGGCGAAGCTGAAGGAATTCGTGCACCAGGGCGGGATGATCCTGGGCAACGCCGACTGCGGGCACCCGGGGTTCGCCAACACGTTCAAGAAGCTCGGGAGCAAGCTGTTCGGGGGCGAGTTTCGCGAACTGCCTGCCAACCACGTGATTTACACGGCGCTCTACCCGAAGAGCCGGTGGAAGAACCCGCTGTCGGTGCACGGGCTCACGAACGGCGTGCGCGAGGTCATGGTGCTGGTCCCGACGTCGGACCCGGCGCGGCTCTGGCAGACCGGCGCGGTCTCCGGGCGCGAGGAGGCGTGGCAGTTCATGGCCAACCTCTTCATGTACGTCTCCGAGAAGAAGGATTTCCGGTTCAAGGGGGAAAGCTACATCGTCAAGCCGGACGCGAACGTGACGACGAGCAAGAGCGTGAAGCTCGCGCGGCTGCAGTACGGGGCGGGCACCCTGTGGAACCCCGAGCCGGGCGGTTGGGAGCGGATGAAGGGCGTGATGCACAATGCCGCGCAGACCGCGCTGACGGTGGACGTCGTCAAGCTCGGCGAGGGCAAGCTGGCGCCGGCGGAATACAAGGTGGCGCACCTGACGGCGGTGGGCAAGTTCAAGCTGACGGACAAGGAGCGGGCGGAGCTCAAGGCGTTCGTCGACGGCGGCGGGACGCTCATCGCCGACGCCGCGGGCGGAATTGGCGAGGCGGGGCTCGCGCTGGAGAGCGAGATCGCGTCGATCGGGTTTGCCAAGCTGGATCTGCTGAAGCAGGATCACCCGCTGTACGCGCAGCTCGGCCAGCCGGTGGCGGAGATCGGGTACCGAGCGTACGCGGCGAAGAACCTTGGCGCGGCGAAAGGGCCCCGCTTGAAGGGGGCCCAGGTCAAGGACCGGCTGGCGGTGGTGTACAGCTCGGAGGACCTGTCGGTGGGGATGGTCGGAATGCCGATCGACGGGATCATCGGGTACACGCCGGCGAGCGCGACGGCGGTGATGCGGGCGGTGATCGCGTACTGTGGCGGGCAGTGAGGGAAGACATGAAGATGGAGGATGGAAGATGGAGGATGGCGTCGGGCTGACCGCGTCATCCTCCACACTCCATCCGCCATCCTCGTGTTCTGCCTTGCTCAATCTTCCGGCTTCTCGCCTTCCGGCGCCATCTTGACGATCCTGGGGTCGAACTGGGCGATGACCTCGACGAGGTCGGACTGGGCCTGCATGACGGACCGGATGTCCTTGTAGGAGCCGGGGACCTCGTCGATGCCGGCCGACAGGAGGGTGACGCCGGCGTCCTTGAGGATCGGCTTGACGTTGCCCCAGCGGAACTTCGCCTTGGCGGCGGTGCGCGACATCTGCCGGCCCGCGCCGTGGGACGCGGACGTGAGCGAGGACGGCAGGCCCTTGCCGCGGACGACGTAGCCGGGGGTGGCCATGGAGCCGGGGATGACGCCGAGCACGCCCTTGCCGGCGGGGGTCGCGCCCTTGCGGTGGACGACGACCTCCTTGCCGTCGTGGATCTCCTTCCAGGCGAAGTTGTGGTGGTTCTCGACGCCCGCGATCACCTTAGCCTTGAGGGCCTTGGCGATCTTGCGGTGGATCACGTCGTGGTTGGCGTGGGCGTACTGGCCCATGAGGTTCATCGCGGCCCAGTACTCGCGGCCCGGGTCGGAGTCGAGCTCCAGCCAGGCGAGGCGGCGGAGATCGGGCGGGAGCTCGGGATGGA
>DATHXE010000041.1:0-5297 GCA_035459845.1 Tepidisphaeraceae bacterium
CCTCGGTCACGCCCAGGCGCTCCAGCGTCTCGGGGCTGAGCGACCACGCGCTGAACGCGAACCCGAGCTCGAACACGCCGTGCAGCGTCTCCTCGATCTTGCGGAGCTCGAGGTCGGTAAAGCCCTTGGCCCGGAGCGAGTCGTAGTTGACGTGCGGCGCCTCGTGCAGCGTGAGCGTGCCCAGCACGTACTTCATGACGTCGTTGATCTGCCCCGGGTCGTAGCCCAGGTTGACCAGCGCCGGGCGGAGCGACTGATTGGCGATCTTGAAGTACCCGCCGCCGGCCAGCTTCTTAAACTTCACGAGTGCGAAGTCCGGCTCGACGCCGGTCGTGTCGCAGTCCATGAGCAGGCCGATCGTCCCGGTCGGGGCGATGACGGTCGTCTGGGCGTTGCGGTAGCCGTGCCGCTCGCCGAGCACCAGGGCCCGGTCCCAGCACTCACGGGCCGCGCCCAGGAGGATGTCGCTGGCCAGCGGGTCGCGGGCCGAGAACTGGCCCGCGTCGATCCCGACCGGGTGGATGTCGAGCTGCTCGTACGCGCCCGCCGCCTGCTTCGCCTTCGCGTCGCCGTCCACGTCGTACGCGGCCCGACGGTGGTTCCGCATCACGCGGAGCATGTCCTGGCGGTTCTCGTCGTACCCGGGGAACGCCCCGAGCTCAGAGGCCAGTTCGGCGCTCGTCGCGTACGACTCGCCCGTCAAGATCGACGTCAGGGCCGCGCAGATCGCCCGGCCCTTCTCCGAGTCGTACGGGATCCCCGCCTGCATCAGCATCGCGCCCAGGTTGGCGTACCCCAGGCCCAGCGTGCGGAACTTGTACGACAGCCGGGCGATTTCCTCCGACGGGAACGACGCCATCAGCACCGACACTTCGAGCACGATCGTCCAGATCCGCACGCCGTGCTTGTACGCCTCGACGTCGAACCGGCGCGAGTCGGAGTCGAAGAACGTCAGCACGTTCAGCGACGCCAGGTTGCACGCGGTGTCGTCCAGGAACATGTACTCCGAGCAGTTGTGCACCGTCATCCCGTTGGCGACGAAGCTGCTCGTCTCGGGCTCGGTCAGGTCGAACACCTGCCGCTTCCCGGCGGGCGTGAGCGAGGCGACGGCGTCGAAGTTGCCGGCGTCCTCGTGCGTGGCGACGGCGCGGCCGATCAGCCCGGCGAGCTGCGCCAGCTTGGCGCCCGGCATCAGGCCGACGTGCTTCCCGAAAGAGCGGAGGCTACCCGAGTCGATCCGCAGGCCGTGGCGTTGGATGTCCGCGGACCGAGCGGCGGCAAGGGCGGCGGGCGTGTGTGGGTCGCCCGACGCCGTGTCCGGGGCGGCTCCGCCGTTCCCGTCGCGACCAGGAGCAAGCGACGCCGACCCGCCGGGGGAGGTAAAGTCCCGGCGCTCGGGGAGCGCTCCGCTAAGCGTATCGATGGCATTGGCGAGCGGGGACGACAGCCCCACGATGCTCGCCTTGATGCCGAAGCCCAAAAGGATCAGCTGCACGTCTTCCAGGAACTCGCGGCTGGCCGACTCGATCTGCAGCGAGTCCCCGGCCACGACCGCGTCCGCCGTGAACAGCCCGCGGAGCAGGTGCCGCTGTGCCGCCAGCCCCGCCGTGAACGCCTCGTCGCCCAGGCGGCGCGTCGCGCCCTCCGTGCGGACGAACGCGCTCAGCCGCGACATCAGCCGCCGGTTGTTCAGCGTCAGCGTCGCCGTCTGTTGGCCGCCGCGCGACGACCCGTCGACCATCGCCGAGTTCACGTAATCGTCGTTGTACAGGTTGGCGTTCCAGTGATCGTTCGCGTACTGCGCGAACGCGTCCACCAGTTCCGCCTCGGGCAACGACCGGTCGAGGTGCACGGCGTTCTGGTCGCCGTTGGCGTCCGACACGAACAGCCCGAGCAGCTGGAACAGCCGCGGGTCCTGCGGCTCCCCGATCTCCTGCACCGCCGCCGGCTTCGACGGCAGCCGCACCTCGTCCGCCGTCGTCAGGTCCTTCGCCTCGACCCACCCGCGGCCCCGCGTGAACACCTTGTGGTCCGGCGTCAGCGTGACCTTGTACCCGCCCGCCGTCGTCAGCTCGAGCACGTCCCGCGTCCCGGTCGGGAACGCGCCCTCGGTCGTGTGGATCTCCTGGCCGTACAAGTTCGTCACCAGCCGCGCCGGCAGGTGGATCATCTGGTCGATCCGTCGCCAGATCCCGCCCGGCGTCAGGACGCGCGTGTCGCCCGTCACGCACGGGTTGCTCGCGTTGATGCGCCCGCTCTTCGGGCACGTGTGCCACTGGTTGATCGTGTCGTCGTACTGCACGCCCGGGTCGGCGCACCGCCAGGCGGCGAACGAGATCTGTTCCCACAGGTCCCGAGCCTTGATCGACTTGGCCAGCTTCCCGCTCGTCCGGTACGTCAGGTGCCAGTCCGAATCTTCCTCGATCGCCTTGAAGAACCGGTTGGGGATGCGGATCGAGTTGTTCGAGTTCTGCCCGCTGACCGTGTAGTACGCCTCGCCGTTGAAGTCGAGGTCGAGCTTGAGCCCGAGCCGCTTCGCCAGCTCCTGCTGGTCCTTGGCGATGTGCTTGATGCCCTCGGCCAGGCACGCGACCTTCAGCTCCTCGCGCACCTTCCAGTTGATGAACTGCTCGACGTCGGGGTGGTCCAGGTCCAGGCAGACCATCTTGGCCGCCCGGCGGGTCGTCCCGCCGCTCTTGATCGCGCCCGCCGCCCGGTCGCCGATCTTCAGGAACGACATCAGCCCCGAGCTCTTCCCGCCGCCCGACAGCTTCTCGTTCTCCCCGCGGAGGTGCGAGAAGTTCGACCCCGTGCCGCTCCCATACTTGAACAGCCGCGCCTCGCGCACCCACAGGTCCATGATCCCGCCGTCCCCGACCAGATCGTCCTTCACCGACTGGATGAAGCACGCGTGCGGCTGCGGGTGCGAGTAGGCGTCCTTCGCCTTGAGCAGCTCGCCCGAGCGCGGGTCGCAGTACAGGTGACCCTGCGACGGGCCCGTGATCCCGTACGCGAAGTTCAGCCCCGTGTTAAACCACTGCGGCGAGTTCGGCGCGCACATCTGGTGCAGCATCATGTACGACAGCTCGTCGTAAAACGCCGTCGCGTCCTCCGCCGTGTCGAAGTATCCGTACTTCTCGCCCCAGTACCGCCAGCACCCCGCCAGCCGGTGGATCACCTGCTTGGCCGACTTCTCCGGCCCCGTGACCACGTTCCCCTGCCCGTCGCGCACCGGCTGCCCCGCCGCGTCCGTCTGCGGCACCCCCGCCTTGCGGAAGTACTTGCTCACCATGATGTCGGTCGCCAGCTGGCTCCACTGCCGCGGGATCTCCGCGTCCGTCATCTCGAACACGACCGACCCGTCCGGATTCGAGATGCGGCTCGTCCGCTTCTCGTACTCGACCGACGCGAACGGGTCCTGACCGGCCTTGGTGAACCGACGGGTAATCTTCATGGGCGACGAACCATCCTTCCTTGATGGGTGCTGCGAGTTGCGGGGGAGAGGCAGAGAGCGGTTTGTAATGACGAGCGACGTTTTTGGTGACTTCGGAAAGCCCACGGAACTTGTTCCGTGGGTTCCGCGAAGGCCGATTAAGTTCTATTTCTTTAGATACAATTCATACCGGTGCCCGCGCGGGAGCGGTCCGGCCTTCACGACGACGTTGGCGACGCTGATCCCCTTGTCGTCGTCGATCGTCACGATCGCCTGGGTCGGCGCCGTCGTCGTCACGACCGTCTTCATGTCCGTGGCGTCGTAGATCGTCAGCGCGCCCCCCGGGCCGACGAGATAATTGATCGGCGAGATCGACGACTTGAGCCGCACGCCCTCCGGCGGGGCCTGCGTCCCGGCCCGCGGCGCCGTCGGCACGTCCGTCTGCGGCGCGGTCGCCACGCCGGTGTTCGTCTTGACCGCGTTACAGCCCGTCAGCACCAGCGCGAACAGTGCGATCGCACCCGCGCCACTCGACCGAGTTGTGTGTCCGCGTTTGGGCATGGGACGACAAGACCTCCCGCACCGTGACCATAGGCCTCGGTGCCGACGACTGCGATTGAACTCGGGAGCGGTTTACGGGCAGGTGGTGAAGCGAGCGGTTCCGTCCAACTTACCGTCCGTCGGAAATCTTCCAAGCGCGTCGGCGCAATCGTCCGAACCGCCCGAAAAATCCGTGGTAAATCGCGACCCTCCGCCCTCGCCGACACCGACTCGTAAATCGCTCCTGCGACGCCACGTGCTCCACCGAACGACGACCGCGAATTTCAGAAGGCGGCGGGCCATGGAGCCGATCGACCCGCCGCCGCTTTTATTTCAATCAGTCGACCCGCGGCAACGTCAGCCCGGGCTGGTCCTGGTACTTCCCGCGCTTGTCCGCGTACGACACCGCGCACACCCGATCGCCCTTCAGGAAGATCAGCTGCGCGATCCCCTCGTTGGCGTAAATCTTCGCCGGCAGGGGGGTCGTGTTGCTGATCTCCAGCGTGATCTTCCCGCGCCACTCCGGCTCGATCGGGGTCACGTTCACGATGATCCCGCACCGCGCGTACGTGCTCTTGCCCACGCAGATCGCCAGGCAGTCCCGCGGGATGCTCACGTACTCCACCGTCTCGCACAGCGCGAAGCTGTTCGGCGGGATCAGCACGTGATCCTTGCCGGTCTCCTCGGTGTCGACCGTGACGAACGCGCTCTCGCTGAACGCCTTGGGGTCGATGACCTCGGAGTTGACGTTGGTGAAGATCTTGAAGACCGACCCGACCCGGATGTCGTAGCCGTAGGAACTGACGCCGTAGGAGACGCGCCCGGGGCGCTTCGTGTTCTCCTCGAACGGCTCGATCCCGATCAGTTCGCGGATCTGGGTGTCACAAAGGATGGCCATAGGGCGCGACAGAGCCCGGCGAGGGGCAAAGCCAAGCATGGGGCGTGCGCGACCATCTCGGGGGCAGTTGGCGTCCGTGAACTGACCCCCGGGCGGCTCGCGGCCCGGTTCCTGGTTGCAACCGTCGTCCTGACAGTTGATCGTCTGCGTTCGCAAATCCCCGGCCAGATCGCCTCGTCCTGGGGGCGCCCGGCCAAGAGGTGAAAACCTCGCGATACGAACCGTTTCGATTCCACACCGATTCACATCGCACCGGCGACTATACACTACATCTGGTATCGGTCAACGCGGACTTTACTAAATGTTGAGCACTAACCTTTAAACTCCCCTTAACGTTTTGGATGTGCGAGGGTTAGGTTAGCACAGGTATTTCTGACCTCCACAATCGCCTGTCACGAGCCTTCAACTTATCCACCGGCTCCCGCG
>DATHXE010000042.1:0-3516 GCA_035459845.1 Tepidisphaeraceae bacterium
GCGGGCAATGAGATCGTGATCAACACGAACGCGTCGACCGGGGCCGGGCTGCGGGCGACGGGGACGTTCTCGACCGGGCGGCTGGTGACGCTCGCGGCGTCGGCGAACGCGATCGAGGTGACCGCGGGGAACGTGCTCACCCTCTCGAATTTTAGCGCGACGGGCAACGCGCTGACGAAGAACGACGGGGGCGTGTTGGCCCTGACCGGGGACAACAGCGCGTGGTCGGGCGCGATCACGATCAACGCCGGCGCCATCCGGGCCGGGCACAGCAACGCGCTGGGCACATCGGGGATCACGATCCCGACGGCCAGCCCGTACTCGGCGCTGCAGTTGTCGGGCGGGGTGAACGTCGCGAACTCGATCACGATCGGCACGTTGACGGGCGGCGTGCAGTTCTCGGGGATCGACAGCGGCGGGGCCGTGCAGAGCGTCTCGGGCGTGAACACGTATAGCGGGACGATCACGCACGGGAATTTTACGGCCCCGCACCTCGGGGCCGACGCCGGGGCGACGCTCAACTTCACCGGCTCGATCAACAACACGACGGCCTTGAACTCGTTCGGCCTGCAGGGGGCGGGCACGATCAACCTCAACCCGACGTCGTTCAACGGGACCGGGATCAACAAGTTCGGGACCGGGACGACGACGTTCGGCGCCGCGGCCGGCGCGTACTCGGGCACGGCCATGAACTTGGTGGTCAACCAGGGGACGTTCGCGATCGCCGGGAACGGGGCCGTGCTCGGCGGGACCGGCACCGCGACGGTGAACCCGTCGGCGACCCTGACTGTCGACGACTCCGTCGGTGCCCCCACCGCGAACCGGCTCAACGGGCGCGCGGTCACGGTGAGCGGCGGCACGTTCAACTACATCGGCAACGCGGCCAACTCGTCGGAGACCGCGGGCATCCTGACGCTCGGCGGGCCGGTGTCGATCGTGTCGACGCCGTCGGGCGCCGCGACGAACACGCTGACGTTCGCGAGCCTGACGTCGAACACCGGGGCGAGCGGGACGTTCTCCGGCACCGGGCTGGGGACGGCGAGCAACGCGATTAAGTTCACGGCCCCGCCGACCCTGGCGCCGGTCACGACGGGCATCCTCGCCCGGTACGTGGTCACGTCGGGCGGCGGGTTCGATTTCGCGACGTACGACGCGGCCCTGGGCGTCAAGGCGTTCGCGGGATACACGGCGCCGGCCGACATCAACACCGCTGCCGTGGCTGACACGGTCTCGGTCACCAACGCGACCGTGACCGCCCTGACCGGGTCCCGGACGGTCAACGCCATCAAGATGACCGGCGGCGGGGTGAACATCAGCGGGGCGACGGGCAACACGCTGACGCTCACCTCGGGCGGTGTTATCGTGACCGGGGGGGGCGCGGCGAACACGATTAGTGTGCCGACGCTGAACCTGGGCGCGGTCGAGGGCGCGTTCCACGTCAACGCCGGCTCGACGCTCAACGTCACCAGCCTGCTGACCGGGAGCGCCGGCCTGACCAAGGCCGACGGCGGGACGATGACGGTGACGGGCGCGGCGAGCGCCGTCGCGGGCGTGACGGCCAGCTCGCTGACCGGCGGCCTGTGGGTCAACGGCGGGACGCTCAAGCTCGGGTCGAACAACGCGTTCGTCCCGAACACCGGCGTCCGGATCAGCCCCGGCGCCACGCTCGACCTCAACGGGTTCGGGCAGTCCACCGCCCAGCTCTTCACCGACGCGGCGGTCGCGCAGACGACGCCCGGCCAGCAGGGCACGATCACCAGCAGCACCGGGTCCGGCACGCTCGTGACCAACCAGAACAACGCCGCCCAGAACTGGGCCGGGCGGATCACCGGCGCGGTCACCGTCCTCCGCGGCGGGCAGAACACGCTTTCGCTCTTCTCGGACAACGATTACACCGGCGCGACCATTCTGGCGGGCGGGACGACCACGTTGCGCGACATGGGCCGCCTGAGCGCGACGACGTCGATCGACGTCAACAACGCGACGTTCGTCCTCGACAACAACGTCGGCACGGTCAACTCGAACAACCGCGTCAACGACGCGGCGAACCTCACGCTGCGGAGCGGCTCGCTCACCTACGTCTCTCGGCTGAACACGGCGTCGAGCGAGACGCTGGGCCAGCTCCGGCTGGCGGAGGGCACGTCGGAATTCCAGACGACGCTGCCGACCGTCACCGCCGGGGCGGTCGGGTCGCTCGAGATGACGTTCGCCCAGCTCGTGCAGACGTCGCCCGACGCGACGATCAACATGCGGAGCGCGAACGCGGCGTTCGGGAGCGGCAACCGGGTCAAGTTCACCACGGCCCCGGTGCTCAAGAACAACATCGTCGGCGCGTGGGTCGAGTACGGCGGCAACGACTGGGCGACCTACGTGCCCGACCTCGGCCTGGTCACGCTCGGCACGGCGGGCGCCCCGGCGTACGACAGCACGTCCACCCTCCCGGCGGCCAACGCGCCGACCCAGAACGTGAAGATCACCTCGACCCAGGCGGTCGGCGCGGGCGGGTTGCAGCTCAACACGCTGATCGTCAACGGGGCGTTCGACCTCAACTTCGCGAACAACACGGCCCTGCTCAACCTGACCATGGGCGGGTTGCTCAAGACCGGGAACAACGCGACGAAGATCGGCGCGACGCCCGGGGCCGGACAGGTGACCGCCGGCGGCGCGGGCGCGCCGACCGGCCTGGTCGTCCCCCTCTACGTCCACAGCAACAGCAACAACACGACCACGCTCAACGCGAACATCGTCGACAACCCCAACGGGGACGACGTCCGCCTGGTCGCGGTCATGTACAACGGCGTGACGATGTCGCTGGCCGGGACCGGCAACACGTACACCGGCGGGACCGCGGTCAACGGCTGGATCGGGGGCAGCGGGACGTTCCAGATCGCGTCCGGGGGCGTGCTCCCGGCGGGCGGGCTGACGATCACCAACGCGACGGTCAACCAACTGGCCGGCGGCGTGATCGACTCGGCCAACGTCGTGACGATGAACGGCGGGTCGACCCTGAACCTGAACGGCAACAACTCGCTCGCCGGGCTCGCGTTCCGCAACCTCGGCGGGGCGACCAACCCGACCGTGAACACGTTCGGGACGTTGACGCTGAACGGCGGCGTGACGGTGACGGACGGCAACCCGACCGTGCCCTCGGTGATCGCCGGGCGGGTGTCGCTGCCGGCGGTGAACGTGTGGAACATCGGGGCGCTCGAACTGAACGGGTTCGTGTCCAACCCGCTGGGCGCCAACGCGGTGGTGCAGGGGATGGTCGGCGCGGGCGGGATCAACAAGACCGGCGCGGGCGTGCTGCAGATGAACGCGCCCGGCACCTACGCGGGCGCGACGCTGGTGACCGCCGGCGGCCTCCGAATTGGCGCGGCGAACGCCGGGTCGCGGCACTCGGCGCTGACGATCGGCGCCGCCGGGCGGCTCGACCTGAACAGCTTCCAGGGCGTGTTCGGCTCGCTCACGGGGAGCGGCATCGTGTTCAACTCGGCGCTGGGCGCCAACACGCTCGCC
>DATHXE010000043.1:0-1579 GCA_035459845.1 Tepidisphaeraceae bacterium
CCGACGTTCCTGATCCTGGGCCTGTACAACAAGATCGTCAAGGTCGCCGGCTCCGACCGCGTGAGCAACGACTGATTCGCCGCGTACCCCCGTGTGGTCAACCAACCGCACACCGTGTGATCCTCGCGATCGCGCGGACCCAAGCGCCGGACCCGGTCCGGCGCGACCCGAGCCCGCCCCTGGTCGGCACGACCGACCAATTGACGCCCCCGCGCCTTACCCGCGCGGCCTGGCAGGCAGGCGCCCGTCGCGACCGGACGGCCGGCACAAAGAAATCGGCCCGCCCAAGGCTCCTCCCCCCTTGGGCGGGCCGATTCTTTGTTGTAGGCCGTCAAGGAACCGACCTTCGGACCGGAACTTTCGCCCCGCGGCGCCTACTCTGTATCTGGACGTCATTTCCCGCCCGATGCATCATCTGCGCTCTCACCAACCCAGGACCTTCATGACCCGCGCGTTCGCCGTCACGCTGCTCGCCTTCGCCCTGCCCGCCGTCGCCCAACCGGCACAGAACAAGCCGTTGAACCTGCCCCAGAATCAGCCGCGCATCCTGCTCGGCGTCGACGCGCAGTCCCCCGCCACGTTCGACAAGGTGAAGGCCATCGGCGCCAACACGCTGATTCGCTTCGATCCCGGCCCGCAGAAAAACATCACGCTCGAAGCGTGGATGAACGAGGCCCGCCGCAAGGAGCTCTTCTACATCGTGCAGGGCACCGTCTTCTTTTCCGACAAGCACCCCAAGCCGAACCTGACCGACTCGCAACTCATCGCGATCGCCCAGGACGACGAGCCGGACCTCAACCGCTGGCACAACGGCCAGGACAACCCGCTCCGCGTCGCCGAGGGCCGGTTCAAGGGGTGGACCAAGCCGGAGATCCTCGCGGAGCTGTACGCCGACTGGAAGAAGCGCGCCCCGAAGATCCCGGTGATCGTCAACTTCGCGGGCCAGCACGTGTCCAACGCGTGGTACGTCGACGGCGCGGGGCACAAGCCGTACATCGACGCGACCGACTGGGTCAGCTTCGACTGGTACGTCCGCAACAACAACGCCGACCGCTACCTGATCAACTTCGTCGGCTGGACGATGGACAAGCTCACGAAGTGGTCTGAAAACAAGCCGCAGTTCGCGTACATCGAGTGTTCGGATCAGGTGCTGGACGGCGACGCCAAGGGCGGCATCGGCCGCGGCCCCACGCCGGCCGAGACGACCACGCAGATCTGGCACGCGCTGGCCCACGGGGCCAAGGGCGTGTGGCTCTTCCCGCAGCGGATCCGCGGCGGGTTCGACTACTGGGCGATCACGCCGGAGAACGAGACGGCGATCAAAGACACGTTCGCTTTGATCAAGAAGCACGACCTGCTGCTGGCCGAGGGGACGCGCGTGTTGAAGGAGGAATTCCCCGCCAACCCGACCCACAACGACCCGGCCAAGAAGTGGCCGACGTGGGAGGAAGTCACGTGGACCAGCAAGGACGGGAAGCAAACGCTCACCGTCAAGATCGACCTGACCGGTGAGAAGGCGCCGGAGATCTCGGGCGTGCCGGCCCCGGCGAGCCCGCTTCAGCGGGCGGGTCGCGCAGCG
>DATHXE010000044.1:0-6678 GCA_035459845.1 Tepidisphaeraceae bacterium
TGCACCATCGCCTCGGCGAGCTTGGGGATCTTGGCCCGCTCGACGTACTCGACTTTCAGGTCGCGCAGCTCCTCGGGCTTGAGGGGCCTCGCGTCCCGCGCCGCCGCCAACAGGCCCTTATAGTTCGCCCCGGTGCCGAAGGTTTCGAGGACGGCGGTCGCCTGCTCGGGCCTCAGCGTCCCGTTGTAGACGCACGCGACCGCGACGGCGGCGGCGGAGCGGTGCTTGCCGTGGTGGCAGTGGACGTAGATCGGGCCGGGGAGCTCGTCGAGCGCCTTGGCGATCGCCTTCCCTTGCGCGGGGTCGACGCCGGAGTAAGTGATCGGAAGGTGCACGTAGCGCATGCCGTACTTCCGCGCGCCCTCGACGTCGGGGGCGGCGCCGTCGACGCTGACGATCGTCTTGACGCCCAGCTCTTTGAGGGCTTTGAACGACGCCTCACCCTCGGGCTGGGCCCCGGAAAGGATCTTGGTGGTGACGACGTGGCCGTTCTCGATGTTGTGCTGGTCGGCGACGGGGGCGAAGGTCGCCGGTGCGGATGCCGCGACCGTTGGGGCTCCCCCCTGTTGCGGTCGGTCCACGACGGTCGGCTGACACGCGGATACGCCGCCGAGCAGCGCCGCCAACAGGATACCCGCCGCCCCGCTCACTCGCCGTCCGCGCATGTGATGCTCCGCGCTAAACTCTTGGATGCTCGAACGCCCTTCGAGGCGTCGCATGTTACCCGGGCGTTCCCCGGCGAGCGCGTCCGATCCGCTGGACAATCGTACGCCATTTGGCGATGAAACCGCGATCGCGCCGAGTCCGCCGCGCGCGGGCGGAGTTTACCGTCGCTCGTTCCCGCGTTGATATGTCCCTGCCCCGCAGCAACTACGCCCACCGCCTGGCCGAGTCTCCCGAGTTGATCCCGGCCGACCCGTTCGCGCTGCGCGCGGGATGGGCCGATTACTTCCGCGCCCGCATCGGCCCGGCGTTCGGCGGCGAGGTGACGCTGGAGATCGGGTGCTTCGACGCGGAATTGGTCGCCAAGGTCGCGCCCAATCACCCGGGACGCGCGTTCGTGGGGCTGGACTGGAAGGCGAAGGCGATCCACGACGGGGCGCGGCGGCTGACGGAGTTGGGCGTCGCCAACGTCGCGCTGGTGCGGGCGCGCGGGCAGGACCTGCCGCGCCTGTTCTCGCCGGGCGAGGTGGGCGCGATCTGGGTCTTCCACCCGGACCCGTTCGACGGGCCGGACGAATTGAAGCATCGGCTCGTCACGCCGGCGTTTCTGCGGGACGTGCACGCGGCGCTCCAACCGGGCGGGCGGCTGATCCTCAAGACGGACCACGCGGAGTACTTCGGGTGGGTGATGGCGCAACTGGCAGCGGTGGGGCCGCTGTTCGACATCGTGCACAGCTCGGCAGACTACGCGGCAGACCCTATCGGGCGCGCGGCGGCCCTCGCGCACCCGTTCGGCCCGCACGCGACGATGTTCGAGCGGCGGTTCGTTGCGCGCGGGCAGGCGATCGCGTACCTCGAGGCGGTGAGGCGGCCAACGGTTGACGAGTGAGTCGCCCGATTTGGGCGTCTTCCTGCGACGTTTCTCGCGGTTGCCGGTACAATCTCCCGGGCGGATATCGACCCCGCCCGCCTCTCGCCCCCCCGATCGGTAACCGCTAGAACTCATGAGACGTAGTCGTCGCACATGCCGTCCCACCTGCGCGCCCTGGGGGCCGCTGGGGCTCCTCCTGGCGATCGCCCTGGCCACGCTCCAAGCGAACGCCGCCGTGCCCGCGCCGCTCCAGACGTTCGTTCAATCGTGGTGCGCCGACTGCCACAACGCCGACTCGAACAAGGGAGGCTTTAGCTTCGACGGCCTCGCATTCGGCGGTGAAGACCCCGCCGCCCACGCGCGATGGGTGCGCGCGTTCGACCGCGTGAACGCCGGGGAGATGCCGCCCAAGGGGAAGGCCCAGCCAGAGGCGACGGCGAAGAGCGCGTTCCTCGCAGCGCTGGGCAAAGACCTGACGACCCAACACAACGCGACCAAGGGAACCGTGCTCCGCCGCCTCAACCGGGCCGAGTACGAGAACACGCTCCGGGATCTCCTCGGAATGCGCATCGAGGTGCGCGACCTGCTCCCGGCCGACTCGCTCTCCCACGGGTTCGACAACGTGGGCGAGGCGCTGAGCATGTCGGACGTGCAGCTCGCCCGCTACATGGAGGCGGCGGAGTTCGCGCTCGATACGGCGCTCACGCAGGTCACCCGGCCGGTGCCGACGAAGGTGGTTCACGATTACAAGGCGAGCGCCGCGCGCGGGTCGCACTGGCCGATCCGCGACGAGGACGGGGCGGTCGTGTTCTTCAACAACGGGATCGAACCCGACACGTCGCTCAAATCCTTCCGCGCGGCCGTCGAGGGGAACTACCGCTTCCGCATCACCGGCTACGCGCACCAATCGAAGGACGCGATCACGTTCGCCGTCCATTCCGGGCCCAACGGCAAGATCCCCACGGAGCTGCTGGGCTATTACGAGCTCGCGCCCGGCGCGGCGCGGTCGGTGACGATCCAGACCTTGCTCCGCGCCGGCGAGACGATCAAAATATCGCCCCTGCTCAAGCTCGACCTGCTCAAGTTCAAGGAGTCGGGCGGGAAGGCGAAGTACCCCGGGCCGGGGCTGGCGATCCGGGGCGTGGAGGTCGAGGGGCCGCTGTACGAGCAGTGGCCGCCGCGCGCGGTGACGCTGCTGTTTGGGGATCTCGCCAAGACCGCGAAGGAAGCGCCGCTGACGCCGCCGTCGACGGACAAGAAGAAGAAGGCCCCGCCGGTGGATGCGCCCCGGCCGCTGATCGAGGTGTCGTCCGCGAACCCGGACGCCGACGCCGCCCGCCTGCTGCGCCAGTTCGCGTCGGCCGCGTTCCGCCGGCCGGTGGACGACGCGCGGGTCGCGCCGTACCTCGCGCTGTTCCAGGCCGAGACCAAGCGCGGCGCGACGTTCAGCCACGCGATGCGCACGGCCGCAGTGGCGATCCTCTGCGCGCCGGACTTCCTCTACCTCCGCGAGCCCGCCGGGCCGCTGGACGATTACGCCCTGGCGAGCCGCCTCTCCTACTTCCTCTGGCGGACGATGCCGGACGACGAGCTCCTGCGCCTCGCCGCCGCCGGCAAGCTGCGCGAGCCCGCCACGCTCCGCGCGCAGACGAGCCGACTCCTGGCCCACGCCAACGCCAGCCGCTTCTACGCCGACTTCACCGATGCCTGGCTCAACCTGCGCGAGATCGACTTCACTTCCCCCGACCGTAAGCTCTACCCCGAGTTCGACGGGCAGCTCCAAGATGCGATGCTCGCCGAGAGCCGCGCGTTCTTCCGCGAGCTGATCGTGACGAACCTCTCGCCGACGAACATCGTCGCCAGCGATTTCGCCATGCTCAACCGGCGTTTGGCCGAGCACTACAACATCCCCGGCGTGACCGGATTGGACATCCGCAAAGTGCCGCTGCCGCCCGACAGCAAGCGGGGCGGCGTGATGACGCAGGCGGCCGTTTTGAAAGTGTCGGCCAACGGCTCGAACACGTCGCCCGTCGTGCGCGGCGTGTGGGTGCTGGAGCGCATCCTCGGCCAACCCCCGCAGCCGCCGCCGCCGGGCGTCCCCGGGCTCGAGCCCGACGTGCGCGGCGCGACCACGCTCCGCGAGCAGCTCGACAAGCACCGCCAGCTCGCCAGCTGCAACTCGTGCCACCGCGCGATCGACCCGCCCGGCTTCGCGCTCGAGAGCTACGACGTGATCGGCGGGTGGCGCGAGGTCTTCCGCGTCTACCGCAAACGCAAGGGCAAGATCGTCCTGAACTCCGGCCCGCCGGTGGACGCGTCCGGCGAGACGACCGACGGCGGCAAGTTCGCCAACTTCGCCGACTTCCAGAAGCTCCTGCTGACCCGCCCCGAGCGCATCACCCACACGATCGCCGAGAAGCTGCTCACGTTCTCCAGCGGCCGGGAGCTGGGTTTTTCTGATCGCGAAGAGGTAAACCGGATCGTGTCGCAGCTCAAGACGGGCGGGATGCGCGACCTCGTCGAGCTCGTCGTGACCAGCCCGATTTTCCAGACGAAATGACGCTCCAATGAACATCATCTCCCGCACCCACCTCGACCGCCGCACGTTCCTGAAGGGGCTGGGCGTCTCGCTCGCGCTCCCGATGCTCGACGCGATGTCGCCCGCGCTCGCTCGCGCCGCCGGCGCGCCGGCTGCCCCGCGCCGGTTCATCGCCTTCAACTCCGGGCTCGGGTTCCACGCCCCCTACTTCTTTCCCACCGGCACGGGCCGCGACTTCAAGGACTCGGTCTACACCGAGGTGCTCAAGGACCTGCGCGGCGACCTGACCGTCTTCTCCGGCCTCTCCCACCCCGAGCAGTCGGGCGCCAACGGCCACTCGTCCGCCCTCACGTGGCTCACCGCCGCCCGCCGCCCCGGGCTCGCCGGCTTCAAGAACACCGTCTCGCTCGACCAGCTGCTCGCCGCCAAGCTCGGCCCGAGAACGCGCTTCCCCTACCTCACCCTGACCAACGGCGGCGAATCGCTCTCGTGGACGGCCAGCGGGGTGCAGATCCCCGCGGAGAACTCGCCCTCCAAGCTGTTCAAGCAGCTCTTCTTCGACGGCACGCCCGAGGAGGTCAATCGCCAGGTCGCCGACATCGACCGCGGCCGCAGCATCCTCGACACGGTCAACGGGGAAGCGAGATCCCTCCACCGAAACCTCGGCAAGCGCGACCAGGACAAGCTCGACCAGTACCTCACGTCCGTCCGCGACCTCGAGGCGCGCCTGGTTCAGAACCGCGACTGGGCCCGCAAACCCAAGCCGAAGGTCGACACCGCCCCGCCAACCGACATCGCCAACCGCAACGACCTGGTCGGCCGCACCCGCCTGATGCACGATTTGATTTTACTCGCCTTCCGCACCGACTCGACGCGGACCATCACCTACGGCGTGCGCGGCGAGACCAACGTACCGCTCATCGATGGCGTTAGCAACGACTGGCACCAACTCTCCCACCACGGGATGAACGAGACGAAGATCGAGGAGCTCAAGCTGATCGAGCTGGCCGAGTTCACACTGCTCCGCGACTTCCTTCAACAGCTCAAATCCGCGCAGGAGGACGGCCGCCCCCTGCTCGACACGACCACGGTCCTGTACGGCTCGAACCTGGGCAACGCCAGCTCGCACGACTGGACGAACTTGCCCATCCTCGTCGCCGGCGGCGGCTTCCGCCACGGCCAGCATTTGGCGTTCGACAAGAAGAACAACGTCCCCCTGGCCAACCTCTTCGTCTCGATCGCCCACCGCATGAACGTCGAGATCGACGCCTTCGGCAGCAGCACGAAGCCGGGAGTGAGCGGGTTCGAGATCGCATCGTAAAGAACCACGAATCACACGAATGAACACGAATGCTGATTCGTGCCCATTCGTGTTGATTCGTGGTTCGCTCTTCGAGCTCGCGCCGCGGAGGTTGGAACCGCGCGGATGAACGCGGACCGGTCAGGGGTTCTTGGTCAGCGAGACCGCCACGCCCTGGGAGTACGTGGCCACGATCGTGTCGCCGACGCGGATCTTGCGGATGTTCTCCGGGCTCTTGGCGCGGACGTCGATCCGGTTCCCCAGCGGCCCCTTGAGCGTGACGGTCATCGCCGTCAGGTCCACGGCGTCGACCGTGGTGACCACGCGCAGGGCCGTGCCGCTGGCGGCGGCCGGCGAGGCGTCCGACGAGGCGCGGTCGACCAGCCCGTAGGCCTTGATCGGGTCCGCCGTCTCCGCCGGGGTCGGCGCCCGCAGCTCGCCGTGCAGCGTCGCGGTCCACGCGATCGTCAAATCGTCGCCGGCCTTCACCTCGTTGAGCCGCTGCACCTTCGGCCCGACCTCGAACATCTCGGACCGCCCGGACGGGCCCTGGAGCGTGACCGTGCGGTTGCCTTGGTCGACCGACACGACCTTGGCGGTCCACGACCCGCCGACCGACGATTCGTACGTCATCGGCCCGGTCCAGTTGTGCGGCCGCGCGCGGTGGTGCCACGGCGTCCACCCGGTCGGCGAGACGGGGTCGGCGTGCCGGAGGTAGTCGTCGTCGCGCACCTCCGTCTTGCCGTACATGCGGTCCTCGTAAACCTTGACGACCGCCGCGCCCGCCTTCGGCGGCGTCGCCGCGTCGGCCACGGTCGTCTCGGTCGTCTGCGGGAACGTGACGGGCTTGGCGTCCGCCGCCGTCGGCGCCGGACCGCCCGGACTGCCCGGACCGGCCGGATCGCCCTGGCAGCCGACCATCGTCAGCAGCGCGAACGAGCAGTAGATCGAGACCCGTTTGGATGTAGCAGCGAATGTCATAACGCACCTCGTTCGATTGGGGGTTCCCAGGGTGAGCGGTGGCTCATGTGTCGTTCGGCGAGTCGTCCGCCCCACGTCCCGCGCACGTTCGCCCGCGCGGGCGAACGGCGAATCGCGTGGACGAGGGCATCGTCGACCGCCGTAGTTGACGTTGAGGGAACTTTACTGCTCGCGGCCAGCCGTCGATATTGGACTATGGTCCAAGAGGGGCAGGTCGGACCAAAGTCCCATGGTGCCTCGTCCCCCGTCGGCGTACCGTCTGACACACCGGTCGGGCGTGGCCCCGCCGCCCGTGTGAGGCGCTTCCGCCCCACTCGCCCGGCC
>DATHXE010000045.1:0-9198 GCA_035459845.1 Tepidisphaeraceae bacterium
CGCCGCCTACGAGATGGCCTACCGCATGCAGACCAGCGCCCCCGAGCTCATGGACCTCAAGGGCGAGTCCGACAAGACGCTGGCGATGTACGGCGTCGAGCGCGGCAAGCCGTCCTACGCCGCCAACTGCCTGCTGGCCCGCCGACTCGTCGAGCGCGGCGTCCGCTTCGTCCAGCTCTACCACACCAACTGGGACCACCACGGCGGCCCCGGCGAGACGCTCGAAAAAGACCTCGACAAGTGCGCCAAGGACACCGACCAGGGGTCCGCCGCCCTCGTCATGGACCTCAAGCAGCGCGGCCTCCTCGACGACACCCTCGTCGTCTGGGGCGGGGAGTTCGGCCGAACCCCCATGGGCGAGCTCCGCGCCAACACCGGCCGCGACCACCACATCGACGCCTACACCATGTGGCTCGCCGGCGGCGGCATCAAGCCCGGCCTGACCTACGGCGCCACCGACGAACTCGGCTTCGGCGCCACCGACGGCAAGTGCCACGTCCACGACCTCCAGGCCACCATCCTCCACCTCCTGGGGCTCAACCACGAGCGCCACACCTTCCGCTTCCAGGGCCGCGACTTCCGCCTGACCGACGTGCACGGGCACGTGATCAAGGAGATCCTCGCGTAGCGACCGAGGGAGCCCAGCGACTTGTCGCGGGACGGAGACCGGAGGCGCCTGGCACGCCCCAAGTTTGTTCATCGCGAGCCGCGCGTCGTCGCCGTCGTCGCCCGCCGCATCGGCGCCCGCACCCTCTCCTGCGCCGCGTAAATCGCCTCCCACGTCTTCTCGGCCTCCCCCCGCAAATCGATCCGCACCTTCTCCCCCATGTCCGGCGCCGCCCAATACGACGGCACCCGCGGCCCCGTCCGCGGCTTCCGCCCGGGATCCTCGTATGCAAATTCGTTGGCGAAGCGGACCGTGATCTGCGCGCCATTGAAGATCTGCCCCCACCGCGGCGCGGTCACCGCGTCCGGCGTGAGCTCCACCTGATAATCCCGGTCGTTCCGCCAGTACGACACGTGGCACACGCCCGCGACCGCCATCGTCACCGCCCACATCCGCGCCGCGAACCGGACCCGCCGCCACGGCAACACCCACAGCCCGACCCCGACCACGAAGCTCCCCACGGCACACCAGCCCGCGAGCCGCGCGTTCTGCACGGGCATCGTGAACGTCGTCCGCCCCACTTCGATTTTCGCAACCGGCCCCCGCTCGCGGTACGCCTTCGGCACCGCCAGCGCGGCCATGAAGAGCGCCAGCGCCCCGACGATGCCGGCGGTGATCACCCACGTCTCGGGCGCGTCAGGAATGCCACCGGTGGATCCGGGCGGCGTGCCGGCTTGGGTTCGGTCTGACGGGCTCATTCCCGATGATCGTAACCCCGCATCATCGCACGCACACCCGTGCCACCACGCCGGAGGCGGAGCCTCAGGCGACGCCCCGGATCGAAGTCCACGAGTCCCGGAACGCCGAATGCCGCGCGACGCACACGGTCCGAGAACCCCGCTCCTCGGTAAGGATTCAAGTGCGCCGTCGGCGATCGCCGCTATTGAATTGGGCGGACGGCCACGTCCGCATCGATCGATCCCCGGACGTGACGTAGGGTGAACCTCATGGCGAACCGTCCACGGAAGAACACGCTGCGCAAAGAGGAGAAACTCGCCCGGGAGCGCGCCGAACAGCGCCGGGGGTATGCCGCGGCCGCGCGGCTCGTCGGCGTGGCCGACCTGCTCGCCAAGTTCCCCGAATACGCCATGCGGCAGATGTACGAGGGGCAGGTCCTCGAGCCGGCGATCGTCCCGGCCGACCCGGTGTCCGCCGCCCACCCCGCCGCCGGGCGCGTCACCACCACCCTGCGCCGCGCGATGCGCGCCGCGCTGATGAACCTCGAGGACGGCCGCCGGTATCCCGCCGCGCACGTGCTGACGTACGTGTACGGCCTCCGCCTACTTTTCGAGTCCGCCGCCAAGTGCCCCGACCCGACGGCGCTCGCCCTGGGCCGGGCCGGCCTCCCCCGCGCCTTGGCCACCTACGAGCAATACCAGACCCCGGCCCTGCTCGCCCAGGAAGCCGCGCTCCGCCTGGCGGCGGCAGAGCACGCGCGTATGGACTCCGTGTTCGTCTCGTTCAAGGCCGATTTCGTCCGCACGCCCACCGGCAGGAATCGGTTCCGCTTCCCGTTCACCCTCACGCCGCCGATCACGACCCGCCTCACGATCGACGGCGCGGCCCGCCCCGCGTTCCGCGTCGGCGGCCACCAAGGGTGTATGTACGCCCACGAGTGGACGGACTGGGCCGCCGACGTCCTCGGCGGCCCCGCCGACGCGCCCCCGCTCCCCGTTTACATCCAGAGCCACGCCCTCGCCCGCGTCGAAGAGCGGCTCAAGGCAATGGGCACGCCCGCCGCCCGCCTCTGGATGTGGGAGGGCCTGCGCAACCCCACCGTCACCGCCATCGACGGCGACAAGGTCACCGTCGAGTTCAAGTTCTTCGAGTACCGCGTCGGGTACATGGTCGGCCGCCGAGTGCCCAACCCCGCCGGCAAGGGCGACGCGATCGTCATCACCACCTTCCTGTTCCTCACGATGGCCGGGACGCCCGAGGCCCGCCGGCTTCACGACGCCCTCCGCCTCCGCCGCGACGAGATCGCTTACCAGCGCCTCGACGAGCTAGAGACCTATACGAACTCCGACCTCCTCGACGACCCCGACCTGCTCACGATTTTTCGCGAGTGCGGGTGTGGCCACCTCGCGGACATGCGCGACAAGTGGGCCGGCCTGATGGAACTGCACGGCGACATCTATCAGACGTCGGCCGGCGAGGTCCGCCGCTTCCTCCGCCTCGACGAGGCCCGCCAGCGCAGGTCGCTCGAGGCCCGTCTCGGGCTCGACTTGCCGGGCCTCGAATCCGACGACGATGACTACGACGCCCTCCCCGAAGCCGCGTGATCGTCCGCAACGACGGTCCGACCGAACGCACGCATCTTTCAGAAATTGAAAGCCGTTCCGATGGCCACCCCGCGCGCACCGCCCCATCGGATAAACTCCGGGCATGGCACCGGCCACCGCCTCACCGCAAACGAGTCCGCCCGCGAGCGCCAGCCCGCCCGCCCTCGCCGACCTCGGCCTCCTCCGCGTCGGCCGCGCCCGCCGCGCCCTCACGCTCGTCGCGCCGTTCGCGTGCGCCGGCCTCTACTTCGCCTTCGCATCGCACGGCCTCTGGGCGCCGGCCGTCCTGACCCTGATGTACCTCAGTTTCATCACCTACGGGTCGATCTCTCACGACCTCGTCCACCGCACGCTTGGCCTGCCCCGCCGCTGGAACGAGTTCCTCCTGACCGTCATCGAGCTCCTGGCGTTCCGCTCCGGTCACGCCTACCGCCTCGCCCACCTCCACCACCACGCCCGTTTCCCCCACGACGACGACATCGAAGGCGCGGCCGCGAAAATGTCCTTCCTGCGCACGCTCCTCGAGGGCGTGATCTTCCAGCCGCGCATCATGGCCTGGGCGCTGGCTCGCCACAGCCGCACAACGCCCATCGTGGTGGTCGAGATCGTCCTCGTGCTCATCCTGCTCGCTGGCTGCTTCGCCGCGCTCGCGTGGACGCCGGTGTTCGCCGTGTACGCCGTGCTGATGGTCATGGGCGGCTGGGTGATCCCGCTCGTCACGTCGTACATCCCACACAACCCCGCGGGCTCGACCGCGGTTTCACAAACCCGCCTGTTCCGCGGCAAGGTCGCTTCTGTGATCGCGCTCGATCACCTGTACCACCTCGAGCACCACCTCTACCCGGCCGTGCCCCACCACAACTGGCCCGAACTCGCCCGCCGGCTCGATCCCTACTTCAAATCCGCCGGCGTCGAGCCCGTCGTTATCGGATTCTGAGACCCATGCCCGCCGCCGACCCCCACGAGCCCCTCACGCCTCGCGACGCCGACGACAACGTCGGCCTCTTCTCACCCCTGTTCGCCGACGGCCGCCCGCTCCTCGCGCTCGGCAGTCTCGGTCTGCTCCTGGCCGGCGCGTTTGCCCTCTTCCTCGCCGCCACCGGTGACTTCCTGCCGCACGACGTCGCCTACCTGGGAATGACTCCCCAGCAACTGTGCGCCCTCCACGGCTGCCGCGTCGTCCACTTCATGATCCACGACCGCGTGTCGTTCGGCGGCGCGCTGGTCGCCCTCGCCACGCTCTACCTCTGGCTCATCCACTTCCCCCTGCGCCACCGGCAAGCGTGGGCGTGGTGGACGCTCCTCGTCTCGGTCATCGCCGGGTTCCTCAGCTTCCTCACCTACCTCGGTTTCGGCTACCTCGACACCTGGCACGGCCTGGCGACGCTCGCGCTGCTCCCGTGTTTCGCCGGCGGGCTCGCGCTCGCCTACCGCCGGCTCGACCGACCCCGCGGCATTGCCTCCCTGCTGCGTCCCGGCGCGGTGCCGCCGCCGCGCTCGCGCGCGAGCCGGGGCCGGATGCTCATGCTCGGGACCGCCGCCGCGATGGTCGCCGCCGGCCTGACGATCACGGCCCTGTGCATGACCGAAGTCTTCGTCCCGCAAGACCTGGAGTACATGGGCACCACGCCAGCCGAACTCGCCGCCCTCAACCCCCGCCTGATCCCCCTGATCGCCCACGACCGCGCCGGCTTCGGCGGGGCCGTGCTCAACGTCGGCCTCGTCACCTTCGCCTGCGCCCGCTACGCCGCCCCGTCCCGCCACCGCTGGCAGGCGCTCGCCCTCGCCGGCGCGGTCGGCTTCGGCTGCGCCATCGGCATCCACCCGCTCGTCGGCTACAACAACCCCGTCCACCTCGCCCCCGCGTGTGTCGGGGCAGTCGCCTACTTCATCGCGCTGGGCCTAATGTGGCGGGGGAAGTCGGCCTTCGTTTGATCTGAGGGAGCCCAGCGACTTGTCGCGGGACGGAGTTCAAAATGCGCCGCCGACACGCCGTTCCCCGAGCCGCCCGGCGTCCCCCCAATCAACGTTCGTCGGTGGGCGCGCCCGGCAGGATTGTGTACCCTGAACGCGCCATCAAAAGCCTGGCGAGCCGGCGCTGACCCGACTTGCCTACGATCGGTAAAACCCCTATAACGCTCCGCCCACTGTTGCTGCTATCGCAACAGCTCCCGCGTCTCGTGGTATACACCGCCGTCCCGCTCGCAGGAATACCAACCATGCCCATGACACGACCCCTCCCCGCCGTGCTGGCTCTCGTTGCCGGCTTGTCGCTGTTCGCACCCGCCGTCCGCGCGCAGCAGGTCCTTGTCGAGGCCGAGTCGTTCGCCGAGCCCGGCGGGTGGTCCGTCGACACGCAGTTCACCCACATCATGGGCTCGCCCTACCTCCTCGCCCACGGCCTGGGCGAGCCGGTGAAGGACGCGACGACCACCGTCAAATTCCCGTCGGCCGGGCAGTACAAGGTCTTCGTCCGCACCAAAGACTGGGTCGCGCGCTGGAAGGCCGAGGGCGCGCCGGGCAAGTTCCAACTCCTCATCGACGGTAAGCCGCTCGCCGAGACGTTCGGCACCAAGGGCGCCGACTGGTTCTGGCACGACGGCGGGACCGTCGAGATCACCAAGACGGACGTCCCCGTCGCGATCAAGGACCTCACCGGGTTTGACGGCCGGGTCGACGCGATCGTCTTTTCGAAGGACGCGAATTTCACGCCGTCAAACGATGTGAAGGAACTCGCCGCCTGGCGTAAGAAGACGCTGGGCCTGCCGGCCGAGCCGGTCGACGCCGGCGAGTTCGACATCGTCGTCGTCGGCGGTGGGTACGGCGGGATGGGCGCCGCGATCTCCGCCTCCCGCATGGGGTGCAAGGTCGCGCTGATCCAGGACCGACCGGTCCTCGGCGGCAACGGGTCGTCCGAGATCCAGGTCTGGTCCATGGGCGGCACGACGCTCGGCAAGTACCCCAAGCTCGGCGAGATCGTCGAGGAGTTCGCCGACTCCGCCAAGAGTTCGCCCGGCACCATCGAGGAGTACGGCGACGAGAAGAAGGAAGTGATCGTCAAGGCCGAGAAGAACATCAAGCTGTTCCTGAACACCCAGGCGTTCGCCGTCGAGATGGACGGGAACAAGATCAAGAGCGTGACCGCCCGGAACACCAAGACGAGCGAGGAGTTCAAGTTCCGCGCCAAACTGTTCGCCGACACGACCGGCCACGGCCACATCGGCGCGCTCGCCGGCGCCGAGTTCACGATGGCCGACGGGTCGAACAAGGAAAACCTCCACATGGGCATGAGCAACATGTGGAAGTGGGTCGACGCCGGTCAGCCCGTGAGCTTCCCGGAGACCCCGTGGGCGCTCAAACTGTCGCTCGCCGACTTCCCGCACCCCAAGGCCTCGCAGGACGGCAAGTGGGGCAAGGCCGAGTGGTTCTGGGAGGGCGGGTTCTTCCGCCACCCGATCAACGACCTCGAGTACATCCGCGACTGGAACCTGCGGGCCGCGTACGGCGCGTTCAACACGATGAAGAACGGCGAGGGCAAGGCCAAGTACGCCAACGCCAAGCTCGCCTGGCTCGCCTACGTCGGTGGCACCCGCGAGTCGCGCCTGCTGACCGGCGATCTCGTGCTCAGCCGTGAGGACATCGTCAACAAGGTCGACTACGACGACGGCTTCGTCCCGACCACCTGGTCGATCGACCTGCACGTCCCTAAGGAGCAATACGCCAAGAAGTACCCCGAAGACCCGTTCATTTCGCGCGCGATCTTCGGCGAGGGCGTCGACAAGAAGAACGGCTACCCCGTCCCGTACCGCTGCTTCTACTCGAAGAACGTCGTCAACCTGTTCATGGCCGGCCGGAACATCAGCGTCAATCGCGAGGCGCTGGGCACGATCCGCGTGATGCGCACCGGCGGCATGATGGGCGAGATCGTCGGCAAGGCCGCGTCGATCTGCGTCAAGCACAACGCGCTGCCCCGCGACGTCTACGAGAAGCACCTGCCCGAGCTCAAGGAACTGGCCAACCTCCCCGGCCGCGCCCGCCGCGAGACCGTGACCGCGCAGATCGACGAGAACGCCCCGCTGCCGGCCACCGAGTCGCTCCAGCGCGCCAAGCCCCACCGCCGCGAAGAGGGCGGCACCGCCGCCGCCGGCGCGCTCAGCATCGACCCGGCCAAGCTCGCCGGCCTCGTCATCGACGACGCCAAGGCGACCTTCAACGGCAAGTGGAGCAAGGGCACCGGCCTCAAGCCGTACGTCGGCACGTCCTACGCCTACTCCCAAGGCGGCGACGCCTCGGCCAAGTTCGCCTTCGAGGTCAAGGAACCGGGCTCGTACGAAGTCCGCTTCTCTTACTCGCTGGGACATGAGAACCGCTCGAAGACCGTCCCGGTCACCGTCACGTCGGCCGACGGCGACAAGTCGATCACGATCGACCAGCAGGCTCAGCCGGGGCTCGAGAACGGGTTCATCTCGCTCGGCACGTTCAAGTTCGACAAGGCCGGGTCGGTGACGGTGTCGAACAAGGGCGCCCAAGGGACGATCGCGGTCGACGCGATCCAGGTGCTGCCGGCGACGAAGTAATTCCTGGGAAGCTCGGCAAACGGCTCCGCCCGCTCGGGTTGTAACGATTGTTACGCCCGGGCGGGCGGCGTCGTTTCCCGGCCCCGCTTTGCGAACGCCGCCGGTACCTTGGCGTACGAATGACGGCCATATCCCCCGGTCTGTCGGTGGAGTGTGGATAGGCAGTCGCCGCGGGATGGTGTAGACTTCCCCGCCTGCCGACCCGGCCGGGCGCGCGATGGAGGGCCATTCGCGCGCCGATCCCGCCGGGCTGTCGGACGGGCACACCAATCGCCTCGGAGGTGGATCGTGTCGCATCGAGCAGGACAAGGGGTGCGTGGCGGACGCCGCGGGTTGATCGCGGCAATTCTGGCGTGCGCGCCGGTCGCCGGATGGGGCGGCGCCGCCGGCGCCGGCGCGATCCGCCACGACACGCTCGACTCCGCGTACACGACGGCGGCCAACGCGTACACCGCGGTCGGCCACTTCTCCGACTTCACCGGCGGGACGCTCGTCCGCCTCAACACGACCGACACCAGTTCGCTCTACGTCCTGACCGCCGCCCACATCGGCCTGCCCGGTGGCGGGTTCACGATCAACGGCCAGACGATCGCCGTCGTGTCGCGAACGGTGCACCCGGCGTTCAACCTGGCGACGATCGAGAACGACATCGCCATCGTCCAACTCGCGACGGCCCCGACGGGCGTGACCCCGATCACGATCTACACCGGAAACACCGAGGCCGGGCAGAGCGCCACGATCGTCGGGTACGGCGCGACCGGGAACGGGATCACCGGGGCGACCAACGGCACGCACGGCACCAAGCGGGCCGGCACCAACGTCGTCGACCGGTACGGGTTCACGATTCCCGCGGGCAACGGGGCGAGCAGCGGCGGGATCGTCCAGACCACCGACAACGCGGCGGCGAACTACAAGCTGATCACCGACTTCGACGCGCCCAGCGACCCGTCGCAGTACCCCGACGGCACCTATCCCAACCAGTTCGGGTCCGCCACGCCGCTGACGACTGAGTATCAGGTCGCCGACCGGGACTCGGGCGGGGCGCTGATCCTGAACATCGGCGGGATCGATTACCTCGCCGGGGTGACGTCGCAGATCGTCAACGGCAACGGCGATTCGACCGGGACGGGGTATTCCGACTGGTCGATCTTCACGCGCGTGTCGTCGTTCCAGACGTTCGTCGCGGGCAACGTGCCCGAGCCCGGGTCGGTCGCGCTGGTCGGCGCGTTCGCGTGCGCCCTGCTCGGGCGCAGTCGCCGTCGCCCGGTGCGCTGATTTTGACGCCGCGCCGCACGGGTCCCCCGGGCGAATCCGTGGGCTCGAGAGCAGGCCCGCCGTCGTCGAATCCGGTCGACGTCAAGCCACGGGTGGCCGCCGCTCAACGCGCTGCCGTTCCACTGCTACTATCCGGTACGCCCGTCGACGCGCCCCGCCGGTGCGCGTACGATCACGCGCGTCGTGCGGACGACCCGCGACGACGACGACGACGACCCGTAGCACCCGGCCGCCCCCGAACTCATGACCGACCGGCCCACCGGACCCGCCCCCCGTTCGCTCCACGTCATCCCCGAGCGCCCGCACGTCCGGACCGAGCCCGCCACCGGTGCCTGGCCTCACGTCCGCTCGGTCCTCCTCCGCATCTACCGTGTCGGCGTCATCGCCGCGATCGTCT
>DATHXE010000046.1:0-3950 GCA_035459845.1 Tepidisphaeraceae bacterium
GGCACGCGGGGCGGGTGGAACAGCTCCGCCGGGAACGTCGCCACGTTCGCCGGGTCGCCGGGCGGGCAGGTCAACGTGACCGCGTCCACGTTGACCGCGGACTCATTGGATTTCCAGGCGACGGGCTATACGGCGGGCACGAACAATGCGGCCAACCTCCTGCGCCTTACCACCGGCCAGGTGTCGGTCGCGGCCGGCGCGACCGCGACGATCACCGCCAAGACGGAGTTCCTCGCGGGGCTGACCAAGACGGGCGCCGGGACGCTCGTGCTCGCGCCGCCGTCGGTGAACACGGTGACCGGCGGGAACGTGAGCGTGGCGGGCGGGACGCTCTCGATCGCCGACGACCTCGCGCTGGGCGCGACGTCGGTCGACGTCGGCCTCTCGAACGGCGGGCGGCTGGCGTACACGGGGACGGGCGCCTACACGGTGCCGTCGGGCCGGCAGTTGACGGTGGGCGCGACCGGGGGCGCGATCGAGGCCGCCGGCAACGACGTGCGCCTGGCGACCGCCGGCCAACTGACCGGCGCGGGCGTGCTGACCAAGTACGGCGGCCGGGCGCTGGTCGTCCAGGCCGACAACGCGACCTTCGCCGGGTCCGTGACCGTCGCCGAGGGGGCCCTGACGCTGCGCTCCGCCGGGGCGCTGGGCGGGCGGCCGATCACGCTCGCCGGCGGCTCCGTCGAGCTCGCCTCGTACGACCCGATGGACGTTGGCTCCGACGTGACGGTCGCGCCGGGGGCAACGGGGGCGGCGATCGCCGTCAACCTGATCGTGGACGAGGGCGAGGCCGGCGGGCAGCGGGTCGGCGCGCTCGACGTGCCCGCGGCGACCCCGCTCGCCCTGACCGGCGCGGGCCGCCGCTGGCTCTCGGTCGGCTCCGCGCGGGTGGACGGGACCGTTCGGGTCACGGGCGTGGGGCTCGAGGTGCGCGGCGCGCTGACGGGGTCGGGCCAGGTTCGGATCGACGGGCTGAACCAGTTGGTCGAGAGCCTGCGCACCGGATTGATCTTCACAGGGGGGGCGGGCGGCGGGCCCGCGCGGACGACGGCGGTGAATTTGTCGGCACAGGACCCGGTCGCCGGCCCGATCGCCGTCGCCGCCGCGGGCGCTGGGACGGCCGTAACGCTGACGGGCGCGTGGAGCGGGGGCGGGGCGCAGCAGGAGAACTACGCGGTCGTTCGCGACGGCGGACAACTGACGCTCGGCGCGGGCGCGGCGGTCGACCTGGTCACCGCCGACGTCGCCGGCCTGCGCACGCTCCGCGTCTGGGGCGACGGCGGAAGCAGCGGCCTGACGATCGCGCCCGGGTTCGTCGCCGACCGCACGCAGGGCGGGACCGTGGCCGCCGGGCTCGGCGCGGTCGAGGTCAAGGATACGACGCTCACGACCCACGCGACCGCCGGGCTGCCGGTGGTCACCAAGCAGACGGGCGCCGGCGGGATGCACCGCGCGGGCACGCTCACGTTGACGGGCACGGGGTCGGCGAAGTGGGTGATCGCGTCGGCGGCACAGGCGTACGATGGCGGCGTGCGCGTCGACGCGCCCGCGACGATCCAGGCCGACCAGGACCTGTCGCACACGGGCACCGTTCACGCGAAGTGGGACGGGCAGTTCCAGATCCCCGCGGCCGTGACGTTGACCAAGACCGGCGCGAGTCGGCTGACGCTGGCCGGCGAGCAGGGCTACGCGCCCGGCGCCGGGCTGGTCGTGTCGGCCGGCGCGGTGCGGTTCTCCACAGACCCGGGGGCGGGGTGGTACGCGGGCAATTACACGCGCGACGCGTCGGGGGCGGTGACGGTCGCGCCGGCGCCCGCGGGCACGCTCGCGGTCGGCGTACAGACCGGCGCGGCGGCCGAGTTCGCGGCGCCGGTCGCGCGCGTGGCATCGCTCGCGGTCGGCAGCGGGGGCACCGCGCGGGTCGAGTCGGACGGCGCTTGGGGGGCGCGGGCGATCGTCACGTCGTCCCTCTCGGTCGCGGCCGACGGCGTGATGGACCTGCGGGCGGACCGCCTCGTCGTCGACTACGCCGTTGCCGGCCCGTCATCCGCATCGGCGGTCAAGGCGCTGATCGTCCGCGGCCGCACCGGCGGCCCGCCCGGCACCCTCTGGCAGGGCGACGGCATCACCAGCACCCTCGCCGCATCGGCGGGTCAAACCCCGGGCGCGCCGCAACTCGCGGTCGGCATCGCCGAGGCCGCCGACGTCCTGGGCCTGTCCGGCGCGCAGACTGCTACGTTCGGTGGGGTGACGGTCGATGCCAGCGCCGTGCTCGTCCGCGTCACGCTCGCCGGCGACGCGGACCTCGACGGCGCGGTCGGCCTCAACGACCTGGTGCGCCTGGCCAACCACTACGGCGGCGCCGGCGGGTGGGCCGACGGCGACTTCGACTACGACGGTTCGGTCGGCCTCAACGATCTGGTCTCGCTGGCGAACGGGTACGGGGCCGCGCTGGCCGGCATCGCCCCGCCCCCGGCGGGCGACGTCGCCGCCGACTGGGCCGCGGCGCGGGCGGCGGCGGTGCCGGAACCGGTGGCGCTGGGGTGGGTGGGGCTGGTTCTGGCGCTCGGCCGGCGGCGGGGGAGATGAGGGGATCAGGAGAGTATGCATCGCGCGCCGCCGAGGTAGCTCAACATTCCGATGTTGAGGAACGGCTCACGAGCGACAGGAATCGCCCGTCGCCGACTCGAACCGCTTGTCCGTCCCGCGCCTCCCGTCGGCGATGAGTCACTGCGTTGACAACGCAACCGACGGCTGCCGCCGGCGGTTGTGAAGGTCGGGCGCGCTTCGTCCGCGCTCCCGTTCTTCATGTTTCATGTCTTCACGTTTCGCGTTTCGGACTCACCGCGCAGCGCTCCCACCCCATCCCCTGCCTCACGCCATCACCATCCCCCCGCGCACGTCCGCGGCGCCGGCTTCAATTCTTAGCGGCAACTGCACCCAGAACGTCGCCCCCTCGCCGGCCGTGCTTCGCACGCCGATCTCGCCGCCGAGCAGGGACACGAGCTCCTTCGAGATCGCCAGGCCCAGCCCGGTCCCGCCGTGCTCGCGCGTGACGCTGCCGTCGAGTTGGCGGAACTTCTCGAAGATCAGCGCGTGCTTCTCCGGGTCGATGCCGGGGCCGCGGTCGGTCACGCTCACGCGCACGTGGCCCTCATCGACCCGCTCGGCCGACAGCGTGATCGTCCCGCCGGCCGGTGAGAACTTGATCGCGTTGCTCAAAAAGTTGTACAGCACCTGCTGCAGCTTGGCCGCGTCGGTGTAAAGGATCGGCACGTCGCTGCTGATCGTCGAGAGGATCTCGATCTGCTTCTTCTCGCTCAGCGGCTTGAGGATGCCCGTCAGGCCTTCGAACAGGTCGCCCAGCGGCAGCGGCGCGCTCCGCACCTCCATCCGCCCCGCCTCGATCTTCGCCAAGTCCAGCAGGTCGTTGATCAGCTCCAGCAGGTTCCGGCCGCTCGTGACGATGTTCGTCACGTACCGGCCCGTCCGCTGCTCGGCCGGCGTGCCCGCGCCGGTGATCGCCGTATCGCGCAGGAGCTCCGCGAACCCCAGGATCGAGTTCATCGGCGTCCGCAATTCGTGGCTCACGTTCGCCAGGAACTCGCTCTTGAGCCGGTTCGACTCGTACAGCGCCACGTTGCTCTCGGCCAACTGTCCGAGCTTCAGGTCCAGGCTCTTGTTGATCCCGCGGAGCTGATCCTCGCTCTCCTTCAGGTTCGCCAGCATCACGTTGAACGTCTCGGACAAGTGCTGGAACTCGTCCCCCGTGAAGATGTGCGAGCGGACGTTCAGGTCGCCCTTCGACACCTTCTCCGCCGTCTCGCGCAGCACGCGCACCGGCTGGAGGATCAGCTTGGTCGTTATCAGGAAGAAGACGAGGATCGCCAGCGTGCCGGCGAGCAGGCCGGCCGTCAGCAGGAACACGCGGTTGAGCAAAAGCTGGTTCC
>DATHXE010000047.1:0-12034 GCA_035459845.1 Tepidisphaeraceae bacterium
GGTGAAGTTTTCGCCGACCGAGCCGTTGGCGAGCAGGGGGGTGCCCTTCTCGGCGAGGGCGGCGTAGAGCTCTTCGGAGAACAGGCAGATGGCGCGGTCGGGGCCGCCGTGATACTTGCGGTTCTTCTGCCAGTCGCCGTCGACGCCGTCGACCGTGACGCGCGCGGGGCCGGGGAGCGGGAGCTTGGGCATGCCGCCGTTGGAGGTGTTGATCTGGACGAGGGTGGGGGAGGGCATTGGGGGATTGTAGGACTGAGGGATTGCCGATTGCCGATTGCCGACTGCCGATTGCCCATTGCCCATTGTCCATTGCCCATTGCCCATTGCCCATTGCGCGGAAACGAGCGCGTCAAATTGGCGAAAGTCACGTGCACCTTCGGTGCGACCGCTAAGTACGACCTTGGAGGGGGGACGCGGGGGGCGAGGTCGGTAGAATGGGGGCATGGAGAATCGCGTGGCGCTGGTGACGGGAGCGGCGAAGCGGGTCGGGCGGGCGATTGCGCATCACCTGGCCCAAGGCGGGTTTGATATCGCGTTCACGTATCACTCGAGTGGGGACGAGGCGCGGGCGCTCGAGAACGAGTTGCGGCACTTGGGGCGGCGCGTCGTCGCGGTTCGGGCGGACCTGACGGATCCGGACACGGCGGTGCCGGACGTCGTGCGCGGGGTGACGGGGGAGTTCGATCGACTGGACGTGCTGGTGAACAACGCGTCGCTGTATTTGCCGGCGAATCTGGCCCAGACGACGCCGGCGGTCATGCGAAAGGTGATGGCGATCCACTTCGAGTCGCCGTTGATGCTGGCGCAGGCGTTCGAGGCGAAGCTGCGGGCGAGCCGGGGGCACATCGTGAGCATGTCGGACCTGCTGGCGGACCGGCCCTGGCCCCAGTACCTGGCGTACTGCGCGTCGAAGGCGGCGCTGTCGAACTTGACCAAGGGATTGGCGAAGGAACTGGCGCCCGGGGTGACGGTAAACGCGATCGCGCCGGGCGTAGTGGAGTGGCCTGAGGATTATCCGGAGGCGGAGCGGGAGAAGTATTTGAGGCGGGTCCCGCTGGGGCGCGAGGGCAGTCCGGAAGAGGTTGCGCGACTGGTTCAATTCCTGGTGACGGAGGGGGCGTACATCACTGGGCAGATCATTCCGCTCGATGGGGGAAGATCAGTTACGTGAGCAGCCGGCAGGCGTCGTCGCGAACCGCGCGGTTAGCCTCCGTCCCGCGACAAGTCGCTGGGCTCCCTCAGACACCGCGTTCGACGCGATTGACAATGGACAATGGACAATTGACATTCCCACCATGAGCTGGGAAGCGCAACGATTGACGTCGAAGTCGCCGGGTGAGGTGTACACGGTGCTCGGGCCGCACGGGTGTGACGACCTGGTTCGTCAGGCGATCGCGACGGCGTGGCGGGAGACGCCTGAGGAGGGGCGGACGTTCAAGGCGGCGAAGCAGCGGCTGTTCGAGTCGTTCACGCGAAATTTGAACATCTGGCGGGCGATCAAGCGGCCGGTGCCCGAGGCGTTCTTCGACGACTTTCGGCCGCACGACAACGTCGAGGCGTTTCTTCGGCAGGCGATGGTCCTGAGCTGGATGATGATGCCGCGCACGGGCGGGCGGGACTTCAAGAGCACGTTCGGGATCATCCGGCGGTTGTATGAGCGCAACGTCGCGGCGTGGGAGGAGGACGAGGCGACGTTCAACGGGAAGCGAACCACGAAAAGCACGAAGGGCACGAAGGGCACGAAGAAGGCAGGGAAGGTCGTCAAGATAAAGGGAGCCCAGCGACTTGTCGCGGGACGGAAAACAAAGGTGGTCAAGAAGCGGAAGTGACCGACCCCCTCTCCCAACCGCGCTAATGGTGTGGTTCGCCGGACCGCGTGTTCGCGGCTGGGAGAGGGGACCGAAGTCAGTCCGCCGATTCGTCCGCGCCGCGCCCCAATACTTCGTCGATCACCGGTTTGATCGTCTCGTAGTCGAACCCGCGGCGCTGGAGCATGCCGACGAGGCGGCGCTTGGCGGCGACTGGGTCCAGGCGCTTCAGGGAGGGGAGTTTCTTGCGCGCGAGGTCGCGGGCGGTGGAGAGCTGGTCTGCGCCGACGCCGTCTTCCGAATACACGTCGTTCAGGGCGCGCTCGGCGACGTCGCGCTTGACGCCGGTGCGGAGGAGTTCCTGGTACGCCCGGCGGCGGCCGTGGTGCTTGTACTGGGCGGCGGACATGGCGCGGGTCTTGGCGAAGCGGTCGTCGTCGACATAGCCCATGCGGGCGAGCTCGCCGAGGACTTCTTCGGTCATCTCGGGCGGGAATTCCTTCTTGGCGAGCTTCCTGGCGAGCTCGGCCCGCGAGTGCAGGCGGGTCTGGAGCACGCGCAAGGCGTAGTCGAAGCATTCCTGGCGGACCTCGCCCTTTCGAATCCGCTCGACCTGCTCTTCAGTGAGTTCGAGCCCCTCGCGGAGGCGGAACTTGGCGATGACGTTGAGGTTGAGGGAGAAGGCGAACGCACCGTCGAGGTAGACGCGCTTGCGGTTGGGGCCGCGCTTGGAGTCGGAGAGTTGGGTGATCGTGGGCATTTCAGGTGAACCACGAAGACACGAAGGCACGAAGAAAAGTGGAGGAATCGGCCACGGATCTTCACAGATGGGCACAGATAATGCGATCGCACAGGACCATTCATCTGTAGTCATCCGTGAAGATCTGTGGCGAATGTCCGAGCTTACCGCCTCTTCTTCTTGTTCCGGTCCTTCTTCTCCATGAACCCACCCTTCTTCGTCTTAATCATCGGCCCGCCGGGCATGCCGAGGCCGGCGAGGTCGCCCTTGGCCATGGCGCGCATCAGCTTGAACTTGCCCATCACGCCCATGCTGCCGACGGCGCGCATCATGTCGCGCGACTGCTCGAACTGCTTGATGAACTGGCTGATGTCGTGCGTGTCGCAGCCGGCGCCGCGGGCGATGCGGCGGCGGCGGCCGTGCTCGATCATCTCGGGCTTCTTCCGCTCGGCGGGGGTCATCGAGTCGTAGATGGAGCGCATCCGCTTCATCTGCTTCTCGATGTCGCCCTCCTGCATGTTGATCTGGCCCATCATCTGGCTCATGCCCGGGATGAGCTTCATGATCGACCCCATCGGGCCCATCTTCTTCACCTGCCCCATCTGGGACATGAAGTCTTCGAGCGTGAAGCTCCCCTTCTCCATCTTGGCCTGGAGCTCGGCGGCCTTCTCCTGGTCGAACGCCTCGTGGGCCTTGTTCACGAGCTCGATCACGTCGCCCATGCCCAGGATCCGGCTGGCCATGCCCTCGGGACGGAATTCCTGGAGCGCGTCGAACTTCTCGCCCACGCCCAGGAACTTGACGGGCTTGCCGGTGACCACCTTGGCCGACAAAAGCGCGCCGCCGCGGGTGTCGGAGTCGAGCTTGGTCAGGATCAGGCCGTCGAGCTCGAGCTGTTCGTTGAAGGCTTTGGCGGAGTTGACCGCGTCCTGGCCGGACATCGAGTCGAGGACGAGGAAGACCTGGTGCGGCTTGAGCTGGGCGTTGACCTCCTTGAGCTCGCCCATCAGCTCGTCGTCGATGTGGAGCCGGCCGGCGGTGTCGAGGATGACGACGTCGCGGCCGGTCTTCTTGGCCTCGGCGACGGCGGCGCGGCAGACGGCGACGGCGGCGCCCTTGGCGACCTGGCCGTGCGGGGCGATCTTGGTGTCGTCGGTGTAGACCGGCACGCCGACCTGCTCGCCGACCTGGCGGAGCTGTTCGACGGCGGCGGGGCGCTGCAAGTCGGCGGCGGCGAGCAGGGGGTGGTGGCCCTTGCCCACGAGGTATTTCGCGAGCTTGCCGCAGGTGGTCGTCTTACCCGAGCCCTGCAGGCCGGCCATCATGATGATGGTGGGGCCGGGCTGGACGAAGTAGATGCGCGTGTCGACGGGGCCCATCAGGTTGACGAGCTCGTCGTAGACGATCTTGACCATCAGCTCGCCGGGCTTGAGGCTCTTGATGACCTCTTCGCCGAGGGCCTTGGCGACGACGGTGTCGGTAAACTCCTTTACGACCTTGAAGTTGACGTCGGCCTCGAGGAGGGCGGTGCGGACCTCGCGCATGGACTCGCGGACGTTCTCCTCGGAGATCCGGCCCCGCCCCGTCAGGCCCCGGAACACGTCACCGAACTTGTTGGTCAGCGTATCGAACATGAATGTCTTGCTCTCTCAGGATTTCTCGTCGTCCGGACAGCGTCACTGAAGTGCCACTGCCTCCTCACACGCGCGTGCACCTCCTATTATCCAAACTATCACCCTGATTGAAATCCGGCGCGTGCGGTTATATTAGGCCCCGACGATGATCGTCTTCCCGTGCCACGTCTGCCAGACGCCGCTCTCGGCCGAAGATGCCCAGGCGGGGACGCTCGTGAGGTGCCCGACTTGCTCGGCGACCTTGCGGGTGCCGGCGGCCGCGCCGCAGCACGAAACGGTGGGGGTAGGAGCGGGTGGGCCCGAGCAATACGGCGTGGTCGGGGGCGCGCCGGCGAGTCAGCAAGGTTACACGCCGCCCCGGCCAAGCGCATTTCAGCAGATGTCGGGCTTCCGTGGCGGGGGCACGGGCCGGCGGTACGGGTTTAACTGCGGCTATTGCTCGTCGCGCCTCGAGGCGACCGAGGCGATGGGCGCGCAGGAAGGGCAGTGCCCGACATGCGGGAACAACATCACGATCCCGATTTTGGACCGGTACGGCCGGCTGATCGACCCGAAGACCGGGCAGATCGTCAAGCAGGACCCGCACCCGGTACACGCGTACGCCGCCGCGGGCGAGCGGGCCCCGCAGATCCTGCGGCACAACGACGGGAAGCAGACGATCCAGTGCCCGCGGTGCAAGGGGCTGTCGCCGATCACCGCGAACAACTGCAAGGCCTGCGGGATGCCGTTCACGATGGAGGGGACGACGCTGGAGGCGGCGGGGACGAGCAACGGGTTCTGCGTGGCGAGTTTGGTGCTGGGGATCATCGGGCTGCCGACGGCGTGTTTGTTCATCACGCCGGTGCTGGGGATCGTGTTCGGGGCGATCGGGCTCAATCAGGTGGCGAAATCGGGCGTCGAGGGCGGCGGGAAGGGGATGGCGATCGCCGGCATCATCTGTGGCGTGGCGGGGCTGGGGATCTCGTTCCTGTTTTACTCGCACCGGATGTTCTGAGGGGTTGAAGCAGAGAAGAACTGCCGCAAAGACGCAAAGAGCGCAAAGAAAAAGAGAAGGATTGAGGGGTCTCGGTCTGACTTTGCGCTCTTTGCGTCTTTGCGGCGGTTTGCCTGCTTGGAATTGCCGCATTTCGCTCCGCCCCTACAATCCGCCCGACATGGCCAAGCCGCGCAACGCGTTTGTCGACCGCCTTCAGTACCTGGCCGTGCGCCTGGTCTCGATGCTCCTCCAGTGCTGGCCGGTGAACGCGAACTTGCGCACGGCGAAAATGCTGGGGGACGTAATGTACCGGCTCGACCGCAAGCACCGCGAGCGGGCGCTGGCGAACCTCAGGCGGTCGTTCCCGGACATGCCCGAGCCCGAGCGCGAGCTGATGGCGCGCAAGAGCATGCAGGAGCTGTTCATGTTCTTCGTGGAGATGTTTTTCACGACGCGCCTGATCCGGGTCGACACGTGGGCGCGGTACGTCGAACTGGTGAACTTCGAGAAGCCGCTGGAGATGATGCTGCGGCGCGACGGGGGGCTGATCCTGCTGACGGCCCATTACGGGAATTTCGAGGTGCTGGGGTATTTGCTGGCGACGCTCGGGTTTCCGACGTCGAGCGTGGCGCGGCCGCTGGACAACCCTTACCTGAGCGAGTTCGTGTTCGGGGTGCGGGAGAAGCAGGGGCAGCGGATCATTGCCAAGAAGGGGGCGACGCAGGACGTCATCGAGGTGATCGAGGCGAAGGGGGCGGTCGGGTTCGTGGCGGACCAGAACGCCGGGAGCAAGGGGATCTTCGTCGACTTTTTCGGGCGGAAGGCGAGCACGTACAAGTCGATCGGGCTGCTGGCGATGCAATACGAGACGCCGGTGGTGATCGGGTACGCCCGGCGGGTGGACGACCAGTTCAAGTTCGTGGTGGGCGCGCAGGACATCATCTATCCCGAGCAGTGGAAGGACCAGCCGGACCCGCTGCGGTACGTGACGCAGCGGTACACGACGGCGATCGAGGACATGATCCGGGCGGACCCGGGGCAGTACTGGTGGGTGCACCGGCGGTGGAAGACGCGCCCGAAGGGGGAAGCGGCGGCGGCGTACGATTGAGTGCGGGCGTCACTTTAAAGGCGCAAGACGTCTTGATAGGCGCTCCACACGCCTTGCCACGAGAAGCATCGGTCGACGTCCGCGCGGCCCGCGATGATCAGTTGGTTGCGCAGTCGCGCGTCGGACGAGATCCGCTCGATCGCCCGTGCGAGTTCCGCGGGCGCGCCGACGGGCACGAGGAGGCCGGTCTCGCCGTTACGGACGACGTCGCGGATGCCGGGCGCGTCGGAGGCGACGACGGGGACGCCGGCGGCCATGGCTTCGATGAGGACGAGGCCGAATCCCTCGGCCGCGGAGGGGAGGACGAGGAGGTCGATCTTCGCGAGCGCGTCCTGCGGGCGCGGGATCGTGCCGTGGAGGGTGACGCGGGCGGCGAGGTTCAGGCGGGCGATTTCGGACTCGATGCTGGGGCGCTCGGGGCCGTCGCCGAAGACGTGGAGTTCGAAAGAGGGGGGCAGGAGGGAGGCGGCGGCGATCAGGTCGGGGATGCGCTTGATCGGGTCGAGACGGCCGAGGAAGCCGATGCGGATTTGGTTGCGCGCGGGCGGGACGTGCGTGAGGCGGAAGTCGCCGGGGTCGACGACGTTTGGAATGACGACGAGTTTCTCAGCCGGGACGCCGGCCCAGCGCCGGGCGACGGCGGCGATCGAGGGGGAGGGGACGATCACGCGATCGGCGGCGACGGCGGCGAGGCGCTGGAGCCGCCAGTGCCAGCGCGGGTTCGGCTGGGTCGTCTGGATCGACTGCAGGTAGCGGGCCCGCGGGTAGAGCGGGCGGAGGGCGGCGGCGACGGTGTTGGCGTGGACGAGGAAGGACAGGACGGTGTCGATGCGTTCCTGTTTGACGAGCCGAAGGAGTCGCCAAAGAGTACGGGGGAAATCGCGCGGGCCGCGGGCGCCCAAGGCGGTGCACTTGACGTTGCGGGCCCAGAGTTGCTTCTGGAGGGGACCGGTCGGGCCCAGGCCGGCGACCTCGACGTGGGCGCCGGCCCAGTCGCGCAGGCGCCAGGCGAGCTCGCGGACGACGGTGGGCGTGCCGCCGATCTCGAGGTCGGTGTTGAGGAGGAGGATGCGGCGGGGCATGTTGCGTCAACCCTGACCGCGACGGGCCGCACGGAATTCGGTTGCTTTTGATACCAGGAGGCGGAAAGGTGCGAGGTGGACGTCTTCGTCGATCATGCGCTCGGGGTGCCACTGGACGCCCAGCATGAGGGGCAGGGTGGGGTCTTCGATCGCTTCGACGATGCCGTCGTCGGAGAGCGCCGTGACGCGCAGGCCTTGGCCGACGCGGTCGACGGCCTGTTTGTGGAAGGTGTTGGCGACGACGCTGGTTTGGGCGAGGGCTCGGCCGAGGTGGGAGTCGGGCTCGATCGACACGCCGTGCTGCCGGGCCACGCCGTCGACGCGGCGGTGTTCCTGCTTTGCCGCGAGGTCGGGGAGGAACTGGTGGAGGTTCCCGCCGCGGTAGACGTTGAGGACCTGGCACCCCAGACAGACCGCGAGCATCGGTGATCGGCGGCGCTCGACTTCGGCCAGCAGCGCCATCTCGAACGACTGGCGGTCGGGGTCGACCTTCTCGGCGTTGGGGTGCCAGGTTTGGCCGTAGGCGGCGGGGTCGAGGTCGTTGCCGCCGGTGAAGAGCAGGCCGTCGAACAGGTCGACGTACTGGGGGATCAGGGCGGGGCTGGTCTTGTAGGGGATGGCGAGCGGTAGGCCGCCGGCGCGCTCGACGGCGCGGGCGTAGTCGAAGTTGAGGTGGTAAGCCTCCGCGCCGTCGCGGGTGTCCATGGTGATGCCGATGACGGGGAGGGGGGGCATAGGCGGAGGAGTTTACTCGTCGAAGCCGTCGTCGAGGGGGATGGGTTCGAGGACGCCGGGGGCGCCGTGCTTGACGAGGAGGTTGATCAGGCGGATGCGGTCCTGTTTGCCGGCCTGGACGGCGACGTCCTTGGGCGTCTTGCCGTCCTTGTCCTTCGCGTGGACGTCGGCCCCGCGCGACAGGAGCAGGTCGACCATCTCCAGGTTATTGAAGAACGCGGCCTCGTGGAGGGCGGTGTGGCCGTTGAACCCGCGCGAGTTGATGTCGGCCCCGCGGAGGAGCAGGAAGTGGACGACCGACCGCGGGTCGCCGGTCAGGGTCGACGCGGCGGCATGCAGCGGGGGCATGCCCCAGTGCCCCTTTTCTTCCACGTTCAGGCCGGCGTCCAGCAGCACTTCCACCACGTCGCGGCGCGAGTTTCGGCAGGCCATGTGCAGGGCGGTGTCTTTCGGGTTGTCGCGGGCTTTCACGTCGACACCCTGCCGGATCAGGTACTCGGCCATCGCCCGGCTCGGCGCCGCCCAGAGGAGCGTTTCGCCGTCGAGCTCGCGCGCCTTGAGGTCGGCGCCGGCCTCGGCGAGCCGCTTGACGACGGGGATGCTGTCGGAGGAGACGGCGACCCACATCATGCTCAGGCCGACCGACGTCTTGGACTTGAGGTCGGGTTTGTGCTCGAGGATGAGCTCGACCAGTTCGGGCATCCGCGAGTTGCAGGCGACGGCCAGGGGCGTGGTGCCGTTGATCGTCTTGGTCGCCAGGTCCGGCCGCTCCTTCAGCAGGGCGCGGGCGCGCGCCAGGTCGCGGAAGACGAGGTAGTTGAAGAACGTCTGCTCGGGACTCTCTTCGCGCTTGGGCAGGCCGGCGTCCTCGTACACCTTGGGCGCGGCGGCGGAAACGTTGCTGGTGGAGTTCCCCGTTCCCTTGCCGAGTGACTCGCCGTCCTGTTTCTTACAGCCACCGATTGCCAGCGCGACGGTCAGCGCCGCCACGCCCCACGTCGGCGCACGGCGGCCCCATTCCGCCCCGCCACCCGGTCGTTCCGGTCGCTCGCCTGCCATCACACGAGTCCCTCGCGCGCCGCCGACCCCTGTTCCGCCTGACCGCCACCGTAGCATACCTCAGAACCGTGCCCGGGGTTCATCCGTGGCGGGAGATCGGGAAACTCCGGCCCAGCTTTATCGGCCGCGGCAGCCGTCCCGGGTTCACCTTTCCGCGGCCCTTGCCCACCACGGGGCCGATCGCTATCCTTGCCCGACTCAACAGAAACAAGCAGGAACAAGGACCCGAACCATGCCCGAACCGCTGAAGATGGTCTACGAAAAGGACGCCCCGATCGACGCCCTCAAGGGCAAGACCGTTGCCATTCTTGGCTACGGCAGCCAGGGCCACGCCCACGCCCAGAACATGCGTGACAGCGGGCTCAAGGTGATCGTCGCCAACCGCAAGGACTCCGCGAACGGCCGCCTCGCCCAGGAGCACGGGTTCGACCCGATGAGCGTCGAAGACGCCGTCAAGGCCGCCGACCTGGCGATCGTCACGCTGCCCGACGAGGTGCAGCCCGAGGTTTACAACAAGTCGATCGCCCCGAACCTCAAGGCCGGTAAGACGCTGGGCGTCACGCACGGGTTCAACGTTCACTTCAAGACGATCGCGATCCCGTCGGAAGTCGATGTGATCCTGGTCGCCCCCAAGGGCCCCGGGCACCTGGTCCGCTCGGAGTTCGAAAAGGGCGGCGGCGTGCCGTGCCTGCTGGCCGTCCACCAGGACGCCTCCGGTAAGGCCCGCGCGACGGGCCTCGCGTGGGCCAACGGCGTCGGTGGCGCCCGCTCGGGCATCATCGAGACGACCTTCAAGGACGAGTGTGAGACCGACCTGTTCGGCGAACAGGCCGTCCTGTGCGGCGGGCTCGCGTCGCTGATCAAGGCGGGGTTCGAGACGCTGACCGAGGCCGGCTACCCGCCGGAAATGGCGTACTTCGAGTGCGTCCACGAGGTCAAGCTGATCGTCGACCTGATCTACCAGGGCGGCCTGGACTACATGCGGTACTCGATCTCGAACACGGCCGAGTACGGCGACCTGACCCGCGGCCCCCGCGTGGTCAACGCCCAGACCAAGGCCGAGATGAAGAAGATCCTGACCGAGATCCAGACCGGCCAGTTCGCCAAGGAGTGGCGCGCCGAGTACGAGGGCGGCCTGAAGAACTTCAAGCGCCTGTACGAGCAGGACAACAGCCACCCGGTGGAAGTGACCGGCCGCAAGCTGCGGAAGATGATGCCGTGGCTGAAGGCGAAGGAGCCGCCCAAGCAGTCGTAATCAGAGTGATCGAAAGCGCGAACGCACCCACGAGTGGGTGCGTTTCTTTTTTGCGGGTGCGGGAGCGACAAAACCCACGGAGCAAGCTCCGTGGGCGTTCCGGTGCGGACGGTCGTTCGTCACTTGTGCCGGTAAACGTTGATCTCGACGGGGCCCTGGGTCTCGTAGTACGCGATCACGTCCGACAGGCGCTTGAGCGACCACGGGGACGCCACGCTCGCGCCGTTTTTGGTGAACACGACGTCGTCGGCGATGTAGACGCACGAGTGGATGCCCAGCGCCGGAGGGCGCATCAACATGAACACGTCGCCCAGCCGGTAGTTCTTGTCGGTGACCTTGTCGTACTCGGTCGTCAGCGCCTTGAACACGTCCTCGGGGTTGGTGAACTTGTCCTGGGCCGGGTCGTTCCAGAAGTTCAGCGACGACCAGTGGCAGTCGTAGGGCTTGGGCGCGTCCGGCCCGTCGCGCGGGGGCTCGGGGTACGAATACAGCAGCTTGCGCGGGAACCGCGGGAGCAAGTGGGCCACGTCGAGCGTCGCGCCGCCCGGAACGTTCTTGAGCGAGTTGATCAGCGGGGCGACGTCCTTCCGCCGGTTGGGGCCCACGCCCCAGTAATCGACCAGCGCCTTCACATCCGTCTTGTCGTCGACCTGGAGTTGAACGAGCAGTGCCGGCTTGCGCGTGAGGGTCTTCAGGAGGACGAGTTTCTCGTCGTCGGTGGACAGGGTCCGGAAGACCGGCCCGATGTCGGCGAACATGGCCGTGTTCCCATGCTGGTACACCAGCTTGTGCACGAGCGCGACGGTCTTCTCGGGGAGGCCGCTGCCGTCGAGCCACTCGTGCAGGCGGCGGGCGTCGTACCGGAACGGGTCGGTGTGGACATAGTTCCGCGGGTCGGTCGCGAGCTGCTTGTAGATCACCGCGCGCGACTCGGGCGGGATGGAGAGGATGAGCGCGTCGTCCGGGCGGACGACGATCCCGCCGCAGATGTCGACGTTGGTCGCGTCGCCGATGGACTTGCGGACGGGCTCGGGGACGTCGTTGTCCTTGAGGAACTGCTGGAAGGATTCGGGCGAGGTGTCGCGCAGGTACCACACGCCGGCGTCGTACTTCAGGAAGCAGGCGGCGAGCTCGGACGGCGCTTCGGTCACGATGCGGACGACCTGGAGGTCACCCCAGGGTCCGGGACGGCACGGTTGGACCGCGTGCTGCTGCGGTGCGGCCGCGGCAACCTGGGGGGGCTCGGCGATGGCAAGGCTCGCGCCGATGGCGGCGACGACGACGCCGAGCACCCATTCGCGAGCCCGCTGCGCGACCCCCGCGCGCAGCGAGAACGGTCCCCCCTCATAACTCCGTTGCGTTCGCTTCACTCCCGAACTCCGATCAGGCCGAGGTCTACCAGAAGGCGTGTTTACGGGTATCGCGGTTCACGTCGCCTCGATTGGGTGAACCTGCCCCCCCCTCCATACAGGACGATATACTGCTCAGGCGGGTTCTCGTTTGCCGGATTAATACCCACACCGGCGTGGGCCGCCCCGCAAATAAACAATGGTCTGAATTACGCTTACGCGCCGCTCTCCCGACACATTGAGGGGCGAATGGTAGGAAGAACAGGATGTGACCGCGATGAGAACAATG
>DATHXE010000048.1:0-2760 GCA_035459845.1 Tepidisphaeraceae bacterium
TCCGAGTGGGGGCTCGCGGCGACGAACGCGGCCGCCGCGTGGGACACGACCACCGGGTCGTCGACGGTCGTCGTCGCCGACATCGACACCGGCGTCGACTATTCCCATCCCGACCTCTACATGAACGTCTGGATCAACCAGAGCGAGATCCCGACGAAGATCCGCCAGCGCGTGACCGACACCGACCGCGACGGGCTGATCACGTTCTACGACCTCAACGCGACCGCCAACCGGGGCAAGACGACCGACGTCGACCGGAACGGGCGGATCGACGCGCGCGACATCCTGACCAAGGGCCGGTACGGCGGGTGGGCCGACGGGGTCGACAACGGCTCGAACGGCTACCGCGACGACCTGATCGGGTGGGATTTCGCCAACAACGACAACAACCCGTTCGACTTCGACGGCCACGGCACCCACACCGCCGGGACGATCGCCGCCACCGGCAACAACGGCACCGGTGTGACCGGCGTCGCGTGGAAGGTCTCGCTCATGGCCGTCAAGATCTTCGACGACGACGGGTACTCGGCCTACTCGAGCCAGATCGCGGCGGCGATCCGCTACTCGGCCGCCAACGGGGCGCGCGTGTCCAACAACTCGTGGGGCGGCGGCGGGTACTCGACCGCGATCTACAACGCGGTCGCGTACGCGCAGGCCAGGGGCCAGGTGTTCGTCGCGGCGGCGGGGAACGACTCGACCAACTCCGACAGCTGGTGGTACGGGAACTGGCCCGCGAACTTCGAGCTGGCGAACATCGTGTCGGTCGCGGCGACGACATCGACCGGGCGGCTGGCCTCGTACTCGAACTACGGGCGGACCACGGTCGACCTGGCGGCGCCGGGGTCAAGCGTCCTGTCGACCTGGACCGGCGGCGGCTACAAGAGCATCAGCGGGACGTCGATGGCCACCCCGCACGTGACCGGGGCCGTCGCGCTCATGCTCGCGGCCAACCCGAGCCTGACCGTCGCGCAGATCAAGGCGCGGCTGATCAGCGGGGCCGACCAGTCGGCGGCGCTGGCGCGCACATCCGTCTCGGCCGGCGAGCTCAACATCGCCAACAGCCTCGCGGGCACGACCGGCACCCGGTACTCGGCCACGACGACGACCTCAGCGGCATCCACTTCGAGCCGGTCGACCTCGAGCGGCGGGCGCTCGATCTTCTCGAGCATGCGCCTGTTGAATGACGTACTCGCGTAGGCGCGACTTTATTTTTGGTCTCCCACCCCCTTCCCCTAGTCCCGCGGCCGTGTGCCGCGGGGTTCTTCATCCGTCAAAGGGAGCTCAGCCCGTAAATGCTATAGTTATCGGAAGTAAGCGGCATCACCCTGATTGGATCGGCCAGCTTAAATAAGAGACGCTGCGTACAGTTCTGCACAAAATTTAGTGGGTGTTCGTCGGACGCTGCGAAAAAATTCAGCAGGTTGGGGGAAAATACAGATTGACAGGGGGGAGGTTGTCCATAGGATGACCTCCGATGTGACCGCCGAAGCCGGCTTGTACAGCGGCGCGGGAGACCCAACTCCTGGGGCGTAGGTTCAGGTGAGCAGACGTGGACGACTCAGACTGGTCGTCCGGAAGGATTCGGAGGATTCCGACGCCCTTTATCTGCTCGCATGACCAGGCCACTTTTCTGGCCTAGCCCGCCGGTGTGGTTTGTCGAGGATCGTGAACTTGTTCACGAACTTCTTCAGACCGCCACGGCCCACGCGATACCTGTTTCGAACCACGGGCTTTCAGAGCCCTTCGAAGTTGGCCGCGTGCGACAGCTAATCCCGTAGGCACGGTTGCCTTGGTCTGATGCTCCCATGATCCCGGAGACGTAGGGATCTGAGTCGCCCTGAGCGACTCAAGCGGCAGACCCGAGGTGACCAGAGAAGTCGACGACGCTCTGATTGGCGTGTGGCGGCTTCTCGAAGAAAAGGGCACGACGCCGGAATCCGGCGGCGAGCCTCGGATACTGACGGGTCGCGGGCTTGACACCCCGATGCACCCGTTCCCCTCTTCCGAGGCTCTCCACCCCGACGCCTGTGCACGACGGAGAACTGTACCTTGCCTCGGACGGCCCCGCGTCGTCCGGAGTTCAGGTGACCGCGGAACGCGGTTCGGGTTTGGGGCGACCATCGGTCGCTTCGGGCCGGCAGGGATCCCGGCAGTCCGGCTCCCGCCGGGTTGTCGCATTTGGGTTCGTTCCGACCGGTTTGAGATTGGGAACTCGGGCCCGATCTCAGGTTTTCCTTCGGATTTATAAGCCGAAGGATCCGCGGAGTCTTTGCTCCGATGGGGTCAAATGGCAGTCGCAGGCTCAGACGCCGGTGACGTGCCGCCCAGGTGAGTCTGTCCGATTTAGACGAACGCCCCGGTCATGACGACCGGGGCGTTCTTGTTTGTCGAAGGCGCGGGAAATGCGATGGGGAGACGCAAAGAGCGCGAAGAAGACGAGCGGGCTTGCCCGGCGCGTCCAAGGGCGCTCGATCACGCCTCGGGTGCCATGTTCAGACCGGCCGCGAGAGGCGCGGTTCGCGTGAGTGCGTGAATCGGCCGGGACGAGCATGCCGAACGTCTGGGGGACATCAACGCCCCGCATGCTCATCCCCGCCGACCGCACCGTCCGCGCGACCCAAATTCAATCGCGGCGGGTCTGAACATGGCACCCGCGCGCATCGAGAGAGTGGACGGTCCCGCACTCCGGGCACCGTTCCGGCGTAGCGCGAAGGTCGTACCCGCACACGGGACACCCGCCGGCGCGTCGTCGCCGCCGAC
>DATHXE010000049.1:0-3314 GCA_035459845.1 Tepidisphaeraceae bacterium
CGGGAATGGTGCGGACAGCCGGACGACGGTCGAGCTGCTGCGGGCGGGAACACACAGCCGCATTCGGAGCCAGCCGTCATGGCCTCCCACCTCGAGGTACCCGCCCATCAGGTAGTGCTCGGCGTCGCCGATGATCGGGTGGACGACGTACGCGTATACCCCGACCGCCACGCCCGCGACGACGGAGGCGACGGCCAGCCCGTTGAGGATGGCGCGGAGCAACAGGTGGCGCACCCGTTCATCCTACCACGCGAGCAATTGCGGCGTTCGGTCGAGGACGACGCGGGCGGCGCCGCTAAGCGCGCTCGGCACCGCCGCCCGGCCGCGACGACGGATGACCCCCGGCCGCAACCGTGCCGCACTCGGGGCACCGTTCGGGCGTCGCCCGCAAGTCGTAGCCGCAGGTCGCGCACCGCGGCTCCAGCCGGCTCTCGTCCACCCGCCGTCTGGCATAGATGATGAACACCCCGGCTAGAAGCAGGAGCGCGGGCCACGCGCGGATCGCGACGAACCGGACGGACACGTAGCCGCGTGCCGCCCCGACCTGGAAGATCACCGCGTCGTACTCGGCCGACGTGGCGTCGTAAGGGATCAGAAAAAGCAGTTCCCATCGGCGCCAGAACGCGATCGCCGCGAGCAGCGTGAGCGCGACCGCCACGCGCGAAGCGAAGCGACGGCGAGGTGAGGTCGGCGCGGGATCGGCCATCTGGGGGCGATGATACCGTGTGGCGTGGACAAGGTGGGCGTGGCCCAGTGCTTCGTCGTCCGTGCCGTCGCGCAATGCCCGCCCCTCGTCCACCGGAACGACCCCGGCGCACGCCCGGCCCGGCCCGCCCGAACACCCACCCCGCATCCCGGCGTGCAGCGGGGGCGGCCGTACGTATTGCGCACGGCAGTCCTATCTCCAGAAACATTCGGCACGGACCCTCACGCCAACGGGCGATCGCGCATCCGCTCCCCCCTTACACGCTAAAGCGTGAACTCCGAGCGCATCGAACGAGCGCACCTCAACGTTCGTTTCCGCTCGCTGAAGCGAGCCCTACGCGAGCCCTTCGCGTGAGCCCTCGGCGTCAGCGACGCGAGCACGCCGGACCCCTCACGCCACCGTAATGACCGCCGTGTAAATATCCATCCCCCGTGAAGTCCCGTCCGGGTTGTCGCGCGTGCTGTTCGAGTTGTCGACCCACACCGCCGTGATCCGCCCGCCGTGGTACGCCAGGCCCGCGTAGTCGCCGAAGTCCAGGTCGTCGGCGCTGTAGCCGTCCGCCCCGCCCTCGTACGAGGCGCCGGCGCTGATCTTTCGGTTGGCGAAGAAGCTCGCCCCGCGGTTCACGCTCACCGTGCCCCACAGCTCGGCCGTGTTGTTCCGCCGCGAGTTCCGCGCGTCCATCCACGTGACGGCGACATAACCGGTCGTCTGGTCGACCGCGAGCGACGGGAGGAACTGGCTCGCGCGCGTGTTGTCGTCGTTGACGATCTTCTTGCCCGCCCAGTTCAGGCCGCGGTTGTCGGAGTACTGGAAGACGATGTCGGTGTCGTTCGACTCGTTGCCGTCCTCGTCGGTGTAGGTCATGTAGAGCCGGCCGCGCGTCGGGCTGTTGGGGGCGCGGTCGAACTCGACCTTGGGCAGCGCGAAGATCGTGCGGTCCGGCTGCGCGGGGATCGCGTCGAACGTCCCGACGTTGGTCGTCGCCACCGTGCGGTCGCCGCGCCAGGCGTTCAAATTGCCGATGCCGGCGGTGTTCACGTCGGAGTAGATCGCGCCCGAGTTCGCGCCGCTCGACTGCCAGACGACTGCAACCTCGCCCGCCGGCCCGACGGCGGCCGCCCCGTACGTGCCGCGCGTCTCGCCGACGAGGAACGGCGCGGTGAACGCCCCCAGCCCGCCCAGACGCGTCGTCCGCGCCACGACCATTTTGATCTGCCGCGCGCGCGTGTCCGTGAACCCGACCCACACCGCCTGCCGCGACAGCCGCGTCGCGTCCGGCCCCACCGCGATGAACGGGTAATCGATGCCCAGGCCCAGCCCCGAGACGGCCGTCTTGGTCGTCCACGTCGCCCCGCCGTCGGTGCTCTGGCTGAGCATGATCCGCAGCTCGCGCTTGGACGACGCGACCATGTAGACGACGTACGCCGTCCCGAACGCGTCGAACGCGACGTGCGGGTCCACGCGCGGGGTCGCCCCGGACAAACCGTCCTGCGCCGCCCCGAGGCTCACGACCGACCACGTCCGCCCGCCGTTCATGCTGCGGCTCACGACCAGCGCAGACCCGTTGCGGTTCTGGTTCACCCCGATCGACACGAGGTTGTTCGGGTTGAACGGGTTCACCGCGATGTCGGTCTCGAGCTGGTTGTTCGAGAGCCTGGTCGCGTTGACGTTCGCGCCCACGGTCATCGTCGTCGGCACCTTCCCCAGCCGCGCCGCCAGCGTCCGCCCGGAGACCATCGGCGTCGCCTTGCGCTCGGCCGTGGGCACGCCCGCGAGCAGGGCGGGCGAGACCGACAGAAACTGCCGCTGCTCCAGCGGCTCGAACGACGCGCGCGACTCAACCGGCGAACGACTCATGCTTTCCCGCTCCAAAACAACCCGAACGTGAGGCAGACAACGGCCTCGACCATGCACAACCAGTGCCAACCGGCGGATTGTACCGCCCACGGCAAACATGGCCCGGTCAGAGACGGCGGGGGACGGACAGGCGCGTCAGAAAATCGCGGGGTCGGCAACAATTAAGTAGCTCAACATTCCATGTGAGCAGCGGCTCTCGAAGACCCGTCCCGTAGTACGTGCTGACCCCGTCCCACACCGCTCCTCAACATCGGAATGTTGAGCTACTAGCGGACCCTACTTGTCCGACTTAACCCCCAGCGCCAAATCTTCCGCGAGCTTGATGACCCGGTTCGCCGTCGGGCTGTCCTCGGACGTCGTGATCGCGGTCACCTCGACCATGTCCTTGCCGACGTTGCGGTACAGGTGCAGTTGCAGGGCCGTCTTGTCCGGGTTGACCTTGATCTTCTCCTGGAACCGGGCGTAGAAGCGCGTGTCGGGCTGCACCGTCGGCGGCTCGACCACCACGGCCTTCGACTTGGCGAGCTGCGACTTCTGCAGCCCGACCACCTCGGTCGCGAATTTCCCCTGCATCTCCGGCGGCGCAGCCCCCTTCACCCGCACCTGCAGCAGCACCGCGTGCGCCTTGTCCGGCGACACGTACGTGATCCCCAGATTGCTTCCCTTCACTGATTGCGCGATCCACCCCGCCGGCGCGCGGTACTTGAACGCCCCCAGCGTCTTCTCGTCGCCCAGTTCAATCTTGATC
>DATHXE010000050.1:0-3344 GCA_035459845.1 Tepidisphaeraceae bacterium
CCATCGAAGCCGGGGGGGGCGGGCGCGAAAGGGCTTGGTATGATTCGCGAGAATTGGCGCGGGGAGCACTGCCCTGCGCGCTGCCGTTCTTTGCGAGGCGCGTTTACCGAAAGGTCATAGCGGCCCGGCGGGCGCGTTTCGGTCTTCCACTAGCCGCTGAAGCGGCTAGACCGCCAGGTCGATGTGGGAAACGATCTAATTAGAATAGGGCCCCTACTTCCTTCGGTCCCCTTTCAGGAGTGTCTTCGATGACGCGGTTCTCCCGGTTCGCGGTTGCGGTTGCCCTTGTGATGTTCGCCGGCTCGGCGGGGGCCCAGACGTACACGGTGGATCCCGTGCACTCGTCGGTGCTGTTCAAGTCCAAGCACGCCGGGCTCGGGCACGTGTGGGGCCGGTTCGAGGCGTTCGGCGGGACGTTCGCGCTGGACGAGTCGGACGTGTCGAAGTCATCCTTCAACATCGAGGTGAAGGCGGACAGCGTGAACACCAACCAGGAGAAGCGCGACCAGCACCTCAAGACGCCCGACTTCCTCAATGCCAAGCAGTTCCCGACGATCGCGTTCAAGAGCACGGCCGTGAAGAAGGGCGAGGGGAACAAGCTCGACGTCACCGGCGACCTGACCCTGCACGGCGTGACCAAGCCGGTCACGGTGAGCATCGAACTGATCGGCAAGGGCGAGTTCCCCAAGGGCGTCGCCCGGGCGGGCATCGAGGCGACGTTCACGGTCAAGACGACCGAGTTCGGCATGAAGGACAACCGCCCCGGCGTGGACGACTCGATCCAGCTGATCGTCGCGCTCGAGGGGACGGTGAACAAGTAGTCCGGCACACCCGCCCGGGCGGGGCCGCTTCAGCCGGTCTGTTTTGCCGGGCGAAATCGACAGGGAACAGAGGGCAGGACGCGAGCGCCGCGGTTGCGGCGGGGTCCTGCCCTCTGCCGTTTTCACGCGCGACGATGAGCCCGGGTGCCACGGCAACGCGCCGGGCGGCGTTTGAGCTCCCGAGGCGCCGGTCGCGTGACCGTGCCGGTGGAAAGCACGACGAGCACGGCCACGCGACGGGCGTTCCCAGGCTTCGCACGCCGTCGGGCGCGTGGCCGTGGCACCCCGGGCGCGACGTGCGATTCAGGAGGACATCTCATGCTGACCGACCGCGAAATCCTCCTGTCGTCCGCGGTGCCCATTCTCGTCGCCGCGGTCATCGCGCTCGTCGGCTACTGGCGGCGATGGGCGTGGGCGGGCGCCGTTGCGGCCGGCTCCGGGTTCCTCGTCGCTTATGGGGCGCAGTTTGCGCGGGAGCCGCGGTGGTTCGTCGCGCCGCCGTTTCCGCCGCACGACGGGACGGACTGGGTGTTCTGGTCGGCCGTCCCGCTGACCGCGCTGGGCGTCGGGGCGGCGCTCGTCCGCGGGTGGTGGGGCGTGATCGGTGGGCTGGCGGCGGGGAGCGTCGCGTACATGGTGCTCTGGCCTGTCGTGAAGAGCGGCGCGGTGCCGCACGGTGCGGCGCTGGCGGACGCGGCGGTCGTCGCGGGCGCGGGCGTACTCACGGTGTTCGCCGCGCGGTTCGCGGCCGCGCGCGTCGGCGGGATGTGGGTCGTCGCCGCCCTGTCGGTCGTCGCCGGCGGGACGGGCGTGCTCGTGATGGCGTCGGGGATGAAGGACGTCGGCCTGCACGGCATGGCGGGGGGCGCGGCTGTCTTCGGAGCGGCAGTGGCCGCGCTCCCGCGCCGCGGATTGGATTCGTCGCGCGTCGTCACCGGTATCGCCGTCGTGGCCACGGGGATCGTCGGCGGGCTGATCGCCGCCAGCCGCGGATACGCCGACCCGGCCCTTCCGTGGTCGTCCGCCGGCGTCATCCTCGCGTCGCCCGTGCTGCTGGTGATCGGCGCATTCATCCCGGGCCGGCGGCGGTGGGTCGCGGGCGCGATCGCGCTGCTCGCCGTCGCGGTCGCGGTCGGCGGCATTGCCGGGCCGGCGGCGGCGAAGGCCAAGCGCGACGCGGAGGCGGCGAAGGCGTGGGGCTATTGAGCGTCACTCGCGCGCGGTGGTACCACGCCCGCCCCGTTTACTGATCGCCGGGTAAATACGGCGCGTGCGCGGGTGCCACACAACCCACGGAGCAAGCTCCGTGGGCTTTCGGTGCGTTATCGCTATCCCGCGGTCAGTAGGCACGACCTGTAGGGCAAGCGACAGCGCCGCCCGAAGGGGAGCGCGTTTTCGCGAGATCGCGCCGGCGCGCTCACGTGCGGGCTCGATTGACGCTCTCCCTCCGGGTCGCGGCTAAACAGGAACGCCCGCGAACGTTGAGCATCCCCTAACAAACCGCACCCCTCCCGTCCGATTTCCCCCAGCGGGCCACAATCGTTTGGGCTCTGCCAATCATCCCCGATGCCCGCCCCGCCCGCCGCGCATTTCCGCCGATTCCCGATGCCCCTCGGCTTCGAGCCGATATGATGATCGCCGAACCGGGTCGATCCGTCTTAGCGCCGCGCGAGTGAGTACCGAATGAGCTGGCTTTACGACACGTTCTTCCACCTGTTCAAACCGGGCTCCGTCGCGCTCACCGTGATGGTGATCAGCATCGCGGCGGCGGCGGGGCTGGCGCTGGGGAGCGTGCGCTTTCGCGGCGTCAGCCTGGGCGTGGCGGGCGTGCTGTTCGCCGGGCTCGTGGTGGGCAAGCTCCTGGGCGATCACAAGCTCGACCACGGGGCCGTCGACTTCGCCAAGGAGGCGGGGCTCATCCTGTTCGTCTACACGATCGGGGTGACGGCCGGGCCGGGGTTTTTCGCGTCGCTCCGCCGGCAGGGGATCGGGCTCAACGCGCTGGCGGCGTTGATCATCGTCCTGGGCGTGGTGACGACGATTGCCGTGAGCAAGATCGGCGGCATCCCGATGAAAGACGCGGTCGGCCTGATGAGCGGAGCGACCACCAACACGCCGAGCCTCGCCGCCGCCAACGAGGCCCTGGCGGCGCGCGGCGTCCCGACCGAGCAGGTCAAGACCGGGGCGGCGTACGCGATCGCCTACCCGTTCGGCATCGTCGGCATCATCCTCTCCATGCTCGGCGTGCGGGCGTATTTCCGGATCAAGCTGGACCAGGAGGCCGAGCGACTCGCCGCCGCCGACCCGCAGCGGAACGGCCTGGTCTCCTTGAACCTGTTGGTCACCAACGTCAACCTGGACGGGCGGGCGATCGAGCGCATCCCGTCGTTCGACGATGGCGACGTGGTCGTGTCGCGGATCATGCGCGGCGGCGCGGCGGCGACACCCGGCGGCGCCGTCGAAATCGCCAGCCCCCAGACCGTCGTCCACACCTGCGACGTCCTCCTCGTCGTCGGGCCCGAG
>DATHXE010000051.1:0-1943 GCA_035459845.1 Tepidisphaeraceae bacterium
GCAATGATCACCAAGAACGCGCTGATCGCGCGGGATGCGGATCTGCTCGGGGTGATGGCGGAGTTCGATGGTGCGATGGCGTGCGTCTCGATCACGACGCTCGACAACGCCCTGGCGGCGAAGATGGAGCCCCGCGCCAGCAGTCCGGCGGCGCGGCTCGGCGCGGTGCGGGCGCTCGCCGACGCGGGCGTGCCGGTGGGCGTGCTGGTCGCGCCGGTCGTGCCGGGGATCAACGACCACGAGATCCTGCCCATCCTGAAGGCGGCCGGTGAGCACGGGGCGACGTTCGCGGGGTACGTGCCGCTGCGGCTGCCGTACGGGATCAAGGATTTGTTCGCCGACTGGCTCGCCCGTCACTTCCCGGACCGCAAGGACAAGGTGCTCAACCGCGTGATGGACCTCCGCGGCGGGAAGCTGAACGACGCGAACTTCTTCAGCCGAATGCAGGGCGAGGGGCCGTTCGCCCAGTACATCTCGAATCTATTCACGGTCGCGTGCCGGAAGGCGGGGTTGAACCAGAAGCGGGTCAAACTGTCGGCGGAACACTTTCGAAGGTTTGGGGGGGAGTCGTTGTTCGGGTGACTATCGAATTGGGTATTTCATTGCGAGGTCGGCGCCGTTAGGCGCCCGTCCCGCGACAAGTCGCTGGGCTGCCTCATCATCCTTCCGCCTTCATCCTTTCCCTTACTTTCCCCCTTCACCCCGTGCACTCGTTTCGCGTACCGTCGCCGTGACAATGGCCCGGCACGTGGTGGTACTACTGAACGCGAAGGCGGGGACGAACGCCGCCGCGGAGACGCGCGAACAAGTCGCGAAGGTGCGGGCCGCGCTGGTGGCGCACGGTGCGACGGCGGACGTGCGGGCAGTCGAGGGGCGGCACCTGGCGGCCGCGGCGAAGCGGGCGGCGGGCGAGGCGGGCGTGGACGTGGTTGCCGCGGGCGGGGGGGACGGGACGCAGTCGGCGGTCGCCGGGGCGCTCGCCGGGACGGAGATGCCGATGGGCGTGCTCCCGCTCGGGACGCTGAATCATTTCGCCAAGGACCTCGGCCTTCCCCTGACGCTCGAGGAGTCCGCCGCGGTCGTCGCGACGGGCGTGCCCCGGCCGGTCGACGTCGGCCGGGTGAATGGGCGCGTGTTCGTGAACAACTCGTCGATCGGCGTCTACCCGCACGTCGTCCGCCACCGCGACCAGCTTCGGGAGACGCTGGGCCACGGGAAGTGGTACGCGATGCTGATCGCCGTGCTGAATCTGTTCACCCGCCGGATGCCGCGCGTGCACCTGCGGCTCACCGTGAACGGCGAAGAGCACGAGCACCGCACGCCGTTCGTGTTCGTCGGGAACAACGTGTACGAGCTCGAGTTGCTCATGCTCGGGCAGCGCAAGCGGCTCGATGCGGGGCAGCTGTGCCTGTACTTCACGCCGCGCTCGGGCCGGCTGGCGATGGTCCGACTCGCGCTGCGCGCTCTGTTCAACCGCCTGCGGCAGGACCGCGACTTCAACGCGGTCTGCTCGGGCGAGGTGTGGATCGACACGAAGCGAAAGCGGCTGAACGTCGCCATGGACGGCGAGGTGGAGCCGATGGACGGCCCGCTGCATTATCAGATTTGGCCGGGGGCGCTGCGGGTGATTGTGCCGGCGGAAGGCGCTTCCCCCGCGGGGAGCGGGTAACGATTAACGATTAATGCTTAAGCAGACCATGACCCCTTAAGTATTACTCGTTAATCGTTACGCCCTCATGCCCGTCATCGCGCACATCTCCGACCTGCACTTCGGCGCCGAAGACCCGGCCGCCGCAGAAGCGCTGCTGGCGGACCTGAACGCGGTTACGCCGGAACTCGTGATCAACTCGGGCGACCTGACCATGCGTGCCCGCGGGGCGCAGTTCGCGGCGGCCAAGGCGTACCTCGACCGGATCAAGTTCCCGCAGCTCACGGTGCCGGGG
>DATHXE010000052.1:0-13335 GCA_035459845.1 Tepidisphaeraceae bacterium
TCGCGGGCGATGCTCATATCGCCGGCGCCGTGACGGGCGCGACCGCCGATTCGTGGGCGGGGAGACGGAACCAGAAGCGTGCGCCGCCGCCGTCGGCGTTTTCCGCATCGAGGGTTCCCGCGTGGGCCTCGATGATGGACCGGGCGATGGCGAGGCCCATGCCCATGCCGTCGGGCTTGGTGGAGAAGAAGCGTTCGAAAACGCGACCCGGCGGGCCGGCGGGCAGTCCGGGGCCGCGGTCGCGGACGGAGACCTCGACCGCCGTCGCGCCGGCGCGGCGGGAGGCGACCTCGACGCGGCACTGGCCCGCGGGGCACGAGCGCATCGCGTCGAGCGCGTTGATGACGAGGTTGAGCAGGACCTGCTGGAGTTGCACTGGGTCGGCGAGCACCGCCGGGAGGTCGGTCTCGCGGTCGGTGGTGAGCTCGCAGTGGCGGGCGTAGGCGTCGGGGTGGGCCAGGCGGACGACGTCGACGACGACCGCGTTGACGTCGACCAGGACGCGCTTGGGGTCGGCCTTGCAGGCCATGTTGCGGATGCCGCGAATGATGCCGGCGGCGCGGCGGCCGTCGGCGGCGATGTCGGCGAGGATCGCGTGCACTTCCGCGAGGTCGGGCTCGTCGCGCGCGAGGAACCGCTGGGCGGCGGCGGCGTTGGCGGCCATTGCGGCCAGCGGCTGGTTCAGTTCGTGGGCCAGCGACGCGGTCATTTCGCCGAGCAGGGCCACCCGCGACAGGTGCGCGAGGTCCTCGCGCTCCAGTACGGCGGCGGCCTCGGCCTGCTTGCGGGCGGTGACGTCCGTGGAGACGCCCAACAGCGTCGGGCCCGACCCGTCGCCCGACGTGACGCACCGGCCGCGCGCGTGGAGCCAGCGGATCTCGCCGCCCGGGTGCTGGACGCGGTACTCGATCTCGTAGTCGCCCCGGGACTCGATCGACCGTGCGATCGCGTTTACGCGGGCGGGACGGTCGTCGGCGTGCACGCGCTCGAGGAGCGCCGCCAGATTGACGCGCGCGCCGGGCTCGAGGCTGAACAGCGCGCGCCCGTGCTCCGTGATCCACCACTCGTCGGTGGACAGGTCCCACACCCAGATCGCGGCATTGGCGGATTCGGCAGCGAGGCCCATGAGGTCGGTGCGCAGGCGCAACGCCTCTTTCGTGCGGCGCTCCTCTTCGACCACGACCGCGAGGAGCATGAGCGGGGTGGCGGTCATCAGGAGGAACATCTGCAGGGCGAGCGCATTGTCGGCGGGAGACTGGTCGAGGAACGGGCCGTGCCCGCGCATGGTCCCCCAGATCGCCTGGAACGTGATGAGGAGCATCGCCATGCTGATCCCGGCGAGGCCGAAGCGGAGCGCCGCCCAGACGAGGAGTGGGATCGGCGTGTACAAGAGCGGGGGCGTCGCGTTCGGGCCGGCCGGGGTCCGGTCGAATACGACGATTCCGATCGCCGCCATGGATGCCGCGACGAGCATGGCCTCGACGGCGCGTCGGACGGTCGGGACCTTGGGCCGCCTGACGAACAGGTGATGGGCCCCCAGGAGCAGCGCGGGGACCAGGACGACGGTGGTCACCGCATTGGAGATGCCGAGGTTGCGCCACTCGACCCAGTAATGACTTCCGAACCCGTGGTAGATCGTCAGGGCGGCGCCCCAGAAGGCGGCGGCGAACGGGACGAGCACCACCGCGACGAGGACGAAGACGACCGAGTCACGGAGCGTGAGCGCCTTCAGGGGCGACTTGATGAGGAGGCGTATCGCCGCCGCCGCCACGAGAGCCTTCACGGCATCGAAGAACTCGCAATGCAGCGCGTAGATCGGCGGCCAGTTCGCCCGCTGGGTTGCGATGAAGTGGGCGGTCACGGCGGCGAGCGTGTAGGCCCACCAGTGGCGGGCGGGGACGAGCAGCAGGATTGAAACGAGGACGGCGTGCGGGGGGAAGAAGAGGGAGACCTTGGAATCGGGGAAGCAGAGCGCCCAGGCGATCTGCGTCGTCGCGTAATAGGCGACGGCGGCAGCCAGGACGCAGAACAGGGTGCGGAGGAGCATGCCCGAACGCGATTCGGGATTGGCGTGGGTCGGGCCTTCGGGCTCGTGGTTCGGCCATTCTCCGGGGTGCACGGCGCGTGGCGACTCACGGCCGGCGGTGTCTCCGGGCGGCGGTGGGACGGACCGTTCCACGGCGGACGAGATGAGCGGGGTCGAGGGGTGCATGTGGGCGGCTCTGCGGACCTCGGAACTTCCGCGCGGCGGGCGACCGCCGTCGCGCGGGACGCGAACCCTATTGAGCCGGGATGGTGATGAGCGGGAGCCTTTCGCTGGGACCGCTTTCGGCCAGGGTGAAGAAGAACATGACGACGGTCAGGGCGCGCTTGGTCTGGAGGTCGCCGTTGTCGACCCAGAACCAGTAGTCGCGGTAGCGGACGGCGGCGAAGGCGCCGGTGGGGCGGTCGGGCCCGCTGTGAATTCGCGCGGCCTGCGTGCCGGCGGGGCTGCCGACCGACGGCCAGGCGCTGCGCTCCTTGAGGTGGGCCTCGGGCACGTCGACGCGGCTGGCGAACGCCTGCATGATCTGGAGCATCGAGCGGCTGTTGACGGCCAGTTCGTCCGGGGCGCCGCGCGTCGGGGAGTAGGTGAGCACGAACCGCTGCTGGCCGGGCGGGAGTTTGAGGAGCCGGCGGACTTCGTCGCCCTTCTCGGCGACGTCGGCCGGGACGTCGTCGCGGCGGAAGAAGACCACGCCGGTCGAGCCCTTGGCCTTGTCCTCCTCGACGCGCATGCCGAACGCGCCGGCGGTCTGCACGTCGCGCAGGAGTTCGAGGGCGCGGGTGAAGTCCGGGTCGGCGTCGCGGACGACCCCGCCGGCGGTCGACCGGTTGCGCACGCCGTTGAGCGATTCGACGGCCAGGCCGAGGATGAAGTCGGCGGCGTACCCGGACTGGAGGAGGAAGAAGACGTTCTTCGGGTCGATCGGCGTGATCAGGCCGCGGAGGAACTTCTCGCCGGTCATGGGGACGTAGGTGATCGTCGGCCGGTCGGTGTAGACGGCCTGCCCGGCGATCGCCGCGAAGTCGCCCTGGATGGCCTTGGATGAGGAGAGCGTGCCGTTGACGGTGACGCCGGTCTGCATCGAGTAGCCGCTGACGATCGAGGCGACGTCGACGAAGACGGGGAGGTCCATGTAGCGGAGCTTGACGATGTTGAGGAGGGTCTGCTGCTTCCAGGAGTCGGCGATCGCGGTGCTGTAGTCGAAGCGGTCGACGGCGACGGTGCCCGGGCCGATGTGTGCACAGCCGGCGAGCAAGATCGCCCCGAACAGGGCGAGGCCGACGGTGCGCCGGGCGCGGATCGTAGGTACGCGAACCCCGCGGGCGTGACCGTCGCGGAGGGTGTTCATGAGAATGGTCATCTGATCAGCGGTCATCCTTGTTGGTCGCCGACGCGGCCCGGGTAAATGCGGGCGATGATGGCGAAGAAGAAGCTCGCGGAGAGGCCGCACATGAGGATGCCGGTGGCGCCCTGGATCGGCCCGAGCAGCCGCCAGGGCTTGGGCAGCACCAGGTCGCCGTAGCCGATCGTCGTATAGGTCACGCCCGAAAAGTAGAAGGCGGACTCGGCGTCCGGCAGGCACTGCTCCCACAGGTAGAACAGCGCCCAGATCGCGATCTCGACGAAGTGGATCAGCAGCAGCAGCCAGGCGACGCGGACGAGCAGGCCGGTGATCGGCCAGAACTCGGTCGGGGGCGCGGCGCGCGCCCGCCCGATGTGCACGAGCACGAAGGCGAGGCCGGCGGCGTGACACGCCACTGTGACGGCCACGAGTACGGAGGCGACGAGGATCACGGCCAGCATGTGAACTGGCTCCGGGTGAAGGACGCGAGGTCGAAATGGGCGCGGTCAAACTATTTCACGTCACGAGACCTTCGCGACGTTGAGCCGAAGCCTCGGAGACGGACGCGGCACCGGAATTCTCATTGCATCCGCCCGTTAACGCATTGGACCAAAGTCCGATGGGCGGCGTCGATGCGTTGAGTATGCTGCGTCGCGACGCGGGGCTGACCAGATCCCATGAACGACGAACCGGTATTCTCCGCGGACGAGGCCCTTCGGCGGTTGGTCGACGGGAACGAGCGGTTCGTTTCGGGCCGGGCGACGGTGACGTGCCCGACCCGCGAGACGCTGGCGAAGCTGTCCGCGGGCCAGCGGCCGTACGCGACGATTCTGGGCTGCAGCGATTCGCGGGTCCCGCCCGAGTGGGTCTTCGACGCGGGGCTGGGCGAGCTGTTCGTGGTGCGCGTGGCGGGAAACGTGTTTTCGCCGGAGGTGGCGGGCAGCCTGCAGTACGCGGCGGCCCACTTGCGGACCCCCCTGTTCGTGGTGTTGGGCCACGAGGGGTGCGGGGCGGTGCAGGCGGCGCTGGAGACGGTCCGCCACGGGACGCGGCAGCGGTCGCGGATCCAGTTGCTGGTGGACGGCATCATCCCGGGGCTGGCGGAGGTCGATCCGGAAATGCCGCCGGCGCTGCAACTGGCGCAGGCGGTGGAGAGCAACGTGCGGTGGACGATGCGCGCGATCCTGGAGACGCCCGAGGGCCGGGAGCGTGCGGCCGAAGGGCTGCTGAAGTTGGTCGGCGCGGTGTGCGAGATCCGGACCGGCCGGGTGCGCCTGTTGGACGCGCCGGTGACGGCGGATGCCGGCGCGGCGCCGTGAGGGCGCGTCGCACGTGTGAACGAGAAACTCCTAACGCCGCTCGCGTTTGCTGGACGCGGGCGGTGTTTTTCGTTTGGCCCCCAAATGACCGGAAGGCGAGCGCGCGGCTCGGACGAAGCACCGCCCGCCGGTTCCCTATGCGTACGCGTTGAACTCGTAAATGCTCCACGACGCCGACGGCGTCGCGGTCGTGAGGACGATCCGCACGTAACGGGCGGTGACCGGGACGCTCAGGCCGATCGTCGTGGTGGCGCCCGTGCCCGTGCCGGTGGCGACGGGCGGGGCCGACCAATCCGTCGGGCTGTTGCTCGCGTAGACGGCGTACCCGCGCGGGTAGTCGGTGGGCGAGCCGGCCGTCGCGAGCACGAGCTGGCGGATCATCCGCTGGGCGCCCGTGTCGACCTGGAACCACTGGCCGGGCGCCTGCGGAGCGCCGGCGTTCCAGCGCGAGGCGGTGTTGCCGTCGAGCACGCTCGCGGCGGAGGTGCCGGCCAAGGTCGATCCGGCCGACGCGGTCCACCCGGTCCGCGCGAGGACCTTGGGCGCCGCGCCTTGGACGGAGAAGTTGGTGAAGGTCGCCGTCGCCCGCTGAGAGACGTTGTGCGAACTGACGGCCAGGCCCGCCGGGATGTTGCTGGCGATGTTGACGTTGAAGGTGCCGACGGTGACCCACGTGGCGCCGTTGGTGCTGTACGCGCCGGTGAACGTGTTGGACGAGCGCACGAGGCGGAGCCAGACGGGGGCGGCGACGCCCGCCGCGCCTGCGAACGACGTCCAGCCGTTGGGGGTCTCGCGGTACTGGAATGTGACGCCGTTGCCGGGGGTGACGAGCAGGCTCACCTCGGCCGCGTTGTGCGCCGTGCCGGCGCGGAACATCAGGCCGGCCTTGGCCCACCCGTTGGTGAACGTGAACGACGCGACGCGGACGATCATCGTCTGGTTGCCCGACACGGTGCGCGAGGCGAAGTGGAACTGGTCGGACTGGTCCCAGATGTCTGCGCCGGCGCCCTGGAGCGTCCACGTGGTGCCGTCGAACGCGCTCGACCCGGCGAGCGCGGGGGCGCCGATGTCGGCGCTCGTCCACCCCGCGGGGAGCGCGGTGGTCGTCGCGGCGGCGCGCGTGCCCGAGGCCTCGTTAGACGCCGCGCCCTCGCTGGGGATGACCGGGACGTACGTCGTGTTCCCGTTCACGGCGGCGACCTTGTAGTAGTAGGTCGTCCCGGCGACGGCCGTCGTGTCGAGGTACGCGGTCGCGAGCACGCCGGTGACGAGCGGCGTCGCGCCCTGGCCGCCGGGCGTGGTCGAGCGGTAGACGTTGTACGTGAGCGCGCCGGTGACCGTCGTCCACGACAGGTTGACGCCCGAAGTGTTTCCGGTAGCCGTCAGCGCCGTCGGGGCGAGGGTTAGCGTGTGCGCGTTGACGCCGGCGAAGTCGTTGTTGCCCGCGACGTTGTACGCCTGGATGTGGTACTGGTAGTACGCGCCGGGCGTCAGGTTCGCGTCCGACCACAGGTAGGTGCTCGGCGGGGTGCGCGAGGTCGGGGGGAGCAGCGCGACGACGGCGAACGTCCCGCCGTTGACCGAGCGGAGGATGCGGTAGCCGTCGGTCAGGTGGCCGGCGTTGTCCGTCCAGCTCACGCCGATGGTGGTCGTGGTGACGGTCGTGATCACCGCGTTGGTCGGCATCGGCGGGGCGAGTGGGATCGTGACGATCGCGGCGTTGGAGTTGCCCGAGTCGCCGCCCAAATTGAACGCGCGCAGGCGGTAGTAGAACGTCGCGCCAGGGGCAAGTCCGGTGACGGCGTCGACGAAGTTGTTCGGGCTCCCGGGCAGCGTCTGCGTGAAGAAGTTCTGGGTGAAGTCGGGGTCGGTCGCGCGGTCGAGGTGGAAGCCCGACTGGTTGGTCCCGTTGGTCGTCCAGTTGAGGTAGACGGTGGTCGCGGATGCCGGGGTGGCGCCCAGGCCGAGCGGCGCGTTGGGCGCCTGGGCGGCGTCGGGCGTGTACGTCCAGTTCAGGATCTCCTGGAGCGACGTGTTCCCGCCCGTGCCGGCGGTGAACCCGGCGTACGCGGTCCCGCCGCCGATCAACTGCGGGATGTTGACGACGTAGGTCTGCGTGGCCGTCGCGTTGGTGACGGTGTCGCGGATCGTGACCGACAGGGTCGTGCCGTCGTACGTGATCGTAATCAGGAAGGGGTTGCCGCTGTGCAAGTCGACGCCGCTCGGGCGGAGGTCGATCGAGCCGGTCTTGACCGGGGCGGCGCCATTGACGTACAGGCCCGTGGAACTCGTGCCCTCGCCCTCGTTGTTGTAGAGGTCGAACTTGATCGCGACGCTGTTGGGGATGCCGTCGTTCCCGCCGTCGAACGTCGCCCCGTACCCGAGCCCGGCGCCGGCCCACTTGAGCGCGTCGAGCCCGGCCCGCTGGAGGACGAACGTGAACCCGTCGGCGATGTCCGGCCCGGAGTTCGTCGTGTACGTGAACTGCGTCGAGAACCGCGAGACGTCGACCGGGATCACGTAGTACGCGCTGGACGCCTCGTTCCCGCCGTCGTCGGTCAGCCGCAGGCGGTTGTTGACGAACGCGGTGTAGCCGTTGGCGACGATCTGTCCCGGGCCGCTCGCGAACCCGGTCGCGAAGTTAATCGCGATCACGTGCTCGGCCGTCGTCGCATTGGCAACGTTCGAGTACGGCGACTGGCCCATGCCGTTAAAGCTGCGGATCCGGAAATAGTATTTCGTGTTGTTCGTCAGCCCGCCGATCGCCAGCGCGACCGAGCCGGCGGGCGAGGTGGTGATTTGCGCGAAGTTCACGCCATCGGTCGACCGCTCGATCAGGTATGCGCTGGCCGTGTTCGGGGCGGTGCTCGGGTCGGTCCAGGCGAGGTTGATCGACGTGCCCGAGAGCGACGTGGCGGTGAGCGCGACGGCCTGCGGGGCCTGCGTGGCGGCGGGCGTCAGGCCGTAGCCGACGAGGCTGTTGGCGGTGCCGACGAACACCTGGCCGTTGGCGATCGTGGGCACGGCGAACTTCATCACCGCGCCGACCGCGTCGAGCCGGCTCGGGGCCAGCCCGCTATTCCACAGTTCGGTCGAGAGCGAGTTGGCGTCGTAGGCGTGGATCTGGTTCGCGTTGCGGTCCATGATCCAGACGATGCCGTTGGTCGTCCCGTTGGCCGAGACGACCGGCGAGCCCGGCAGGTAACCGAGCGACGGGACGTTCGCCTGTGACGTCGCGGTCAGGTGGCCGTCGGAGCCCAGGCTGAACGCGGTCGCGCCGCCGTTGTACCCGCCGACGAGGTAGAGCCGGCCGTTGAACCACGCGGGCGTGCTGAGGATGCCCGGGGCGACCTTGGGCGGGGTGATCTTGCCGCTCTCGTCGAGGACGGAGTTGATCGCGTGGTCCTGGTTCGGGTCGTAGTGGCCGAGGTTGTTACGGTCGAGGACGAAGAGGCGCCCGTCCTTCCCGCCGACGACCATGAGCTTGGCGTGCCCCGGGATGCCGGCCGAGTCGGGCAGGAGGATCGGCGCGCCCGAGCCGAAGTCGGAATCGGCCCCGTCGAGCGCGACGACGTTATGCGGGATGAAGTAGTCGACGACCTTCATCCCCCAGCCGTTGACGTTCTGGTTCGCGGGGGACGTCGTCGGGTCGAGGACGGCCTTGACGACGGCCTCGTTGTAGTTGCCGTCGACCGGCATGCCGTTGGCGCCGACCGTCGGCGCGCCGCCCTCGCCGTTGCCGGTGACGAAGTAGAACGCCGACCCATCCGGCTCGAACGCGAGCCGCCCGCCGCTCTGCCAGATGCCCGCCTCGGCCTCCTGGGGTGAGGCGTTGAGCACGCCGGCGAGTTGGAACCCGCTCGTCAGCAGGTTGGCCGTGTTCCACGCCGCCACCCACCCGTGGTACGGGCCGTTGTCCGCGTGCGACGCCCAGGCGACGTACACCTTGCCGTTGACCAGGTTCAGTGCCGCCCGCTGGTGCTCGCGCAGCGCGTTGAACTGCACGACCTGCCGGCCGCTGCCGTTGTACGGGTCCGTCACCCACCCGTCGCCCGCGCCGTAGGAGTAGATCTGCGTGTCGTTGGTGTTCCCGTCGGCCGTCCGCCCGATCAGGAACGGGCTGGCCGCATCCGTCCCGTCCGACAGCTTGATCGCGTGCAGGCGCTGGACGAACCAGTCCTGGCCGGCGGCCGTCTCCTTCGTCTTGGTGATGACGAACAGCAGCCCGCGCGCCGGGTCGATCACGGGCGTCCCCGTGATGCCGATGATCGGCGTGATGTCCCCGCTGAGCACGTCGTTGGGCACCAGCGTGGTGATCGCGGTCGCGCCGAACGTGTTGTTGACGTTCCCGCCCGCGTTCGCGGTGCCCAGGAACGACCGGCGCCAGAGGACGTCGCCGTCGGCGGTGTCGATCGCGTAGAGCGAGTCGTTCTGCGTGGCGGCGAAGACTACATCGTGCACCCCCGCGGCGCCGGCGGTCGTGTTCACACCGCTCGCGATCGTCACGCCCGTTTGCACGAGCGGCTGCGCGTAGACCTGGCCGTCGAGCGTCGTCACGAACTGCTTGCCGAACGTGCCCACCTTCACGTTGCCGGGCGTGAGGATCACCTCGCCGGCGTTAACCCCCGTGCTGGCCAGGTCGTTGTGGAAGGTGCTGACGTTGACGGCGAGCAGTTGCCGCGCTTCGAGTTGCTCGAGACTAAGCAAAGCGCGCGACGAGAGCCCGGGGACGGCGCGCACGCGCTTCGGGGAAACGACCTGCATTTTCTTCTTCCTCTCCTAAGGAATCGCCAAACTACGGGCGGGCGGGGGCCAGTTCAACTGTAAATTCCTTGCGGTGAAACCCCGACCTCGAAGTGTGAACTCGGGCGGTCGGAAGGCGCGTGATAAGCGCCCCAGACGGTTCATCATCCGGCCGACCCCAGCCCTCGACATACCCCTCTTGGTCGCCGCGCAGGCGGTGGGTCGAAAAACGCGTTCCACAATTCCCGTACGCCTACAGCCGCGCGGTCGTTACCATGCCCAATACGCAGGGGCCACTTCTCCGGGCAGGAAGGAATCCGCACGTGGACGCAAGCACGCAGTCATCCGTCGTGGACCACCCGACGGTCGCACCGGACAAGGGTGGCGGGATCTTCATGATCCTCCTGGCCGCCGGGTTCGGGGCGATCACGTGGTACCTGTTCGACCTGCATATGGGCAAGGCCGGCGACAAACCGGACACGGCCGGCGGGGTCATCACCGGGATCGCGCTGGGGATCGCCGTCTGGGCGCTGGCGGCGGGGATCATGCGCCTGTCCGGGAAACGCCTCGGCCGCATCGCGGGCGTCGTGCTGCTGGTGCTGTGCGCCGTCGGCGGCGGGATCGCCGAGCCACGCCTGGGCAAGGCCAAGCGCATCGCCGACGAGCAGCGCGCCTGGGACGCCCTCCAGGCCTCGGGCAAGACGTTCGAGGACTACCAGACGTACGAGCGGTGGACCAACAACCCCCGCCCCGGCACGCGCGCCAACCGGGCGCTGGCCGAGGCCAAGTCCGAAGCCGCCCGCATGATCAAGTACAACAATCGCAACGTCGAGGCCTGGCGGCTGCTGGTCGACAAGTGCAATCGGGAGATGCGCCAGTACCCGGGCGAGGACATGCGCCCGGCGATCGACTACGCGTACGACGAGATCGGGAAGATCTACGCCGCCAGCCTCGCCGAACTCGACGACAAGGCCCGCGCCAGCGCGACCAGGCCCGCCGCCTCTGGAAAACCCGCCGAGGCGCCGATCAAGGAGGACCCCGCAATGCGGGCGGCCTTCCGGACCGTGCTCGAGCGCCTGGTGCGCGCCGACAGCGACGTCGTGTGGCTCGCGTTCTCGACCGACAGCCAGGTGACCGCGCCTGCCGCCGGCACGCCGGCGTCGCCCGGGGAGAAGCTGATCGACCCCGGCCCCGCGTTCGCCCGCGCCCAGGACGACCGCCGCTTCCGCTCGTTCGCCCGGAGCATGCAGGACACGCTCAAGTCGGCGTTCTCCGACCAGCTCATCAGCCTCCGCCCCCTCGAGCCCGCCGACAAGCGCGACGGGCGGATCGTGTTCGACGTCAAGTGCGTCACCCGCCGCATCCCCGGCGGGATGGTGCTGACCCGCGAGGGCAAGGAAATCGGCACGCTGTTCAACATCGAGGTCGCGTGGGAGTTCGCGATCTTCGATACCAACGGGAAGCTGCTGACCAAATCGGCCAGCCGGTCGCGCCCGGGCGAGTCGCTCCAGTTCAAGCGCAGCCGGAGCGACCCCGACTGGGCCGCGTACAGCGTCATGATGGACTCGGCGTACTACAACTATTGCCGCGAGGTCACCGGCCAGCTCGGGCTGATCCCGCCGCCGACGCGGGGGTATTTCGAGTTCGAGCAGTAGTGCGTCACGGCCCCACGGCAGCCCGCGCCGCCTCCGCGTGCTCCGGCGCGACGTGGATCCGCCGGAACATGAGGCGCTCGCCCAGCGCCTTCGGCAGGGGCGACGTCCGCCCGAACGGCGTCAGCGCCCCGTCCCGCCCGCGAATGAGAATGTCGGACTCGTCATCCGCGGCATGCTCCACGTCCGCCTCGTACGGCGTGTCGGCCGGCTCGTCGTAGAACAAGTCGTAGTGCCGATCGCCGCCCGCCCGCTCCACCGCGTCGGCGGCGCGCTCGTACATCGCCCGCGCCTCGGCCGGGTCGGGCACGTGCGACAAATCGATCGTCTTGTACACCTTGCGGAACAGCAGCCCGCGGCACAGCCGCGCCAGCGTCGCATCGTCCCCCGTCGACCACAGCTTGAAGCAGTAGTTCACCGCCACGTCGTCGAGGTCCGTGAACTGCTCGATCGACAGGCGCTGGCCGAGCAGCGCCTTGTGCGTGGACGACTCCCTCGGCGGCCAGGTGAGCCGGTCCTGCACCGCCAGCCGCTTGGCCCGCTGCAGCGCCAGCCGAACCATCCCCTCGGCCGACCGCACCACCTTGTGGAAGTACACGTTGCGGTACATGTTGTACCGGGCGTGCAAATAATCCTCGACCGCGCTGGCGCCCTTGCCCGTGACGACCAGGCGGTTCGATTCGACGTCCAGCGCGTGCAGCAGCCACTGCAAGTCGAACTGCCCGTACCGGCTGCCCGTCATGTGGTTGTCGCGGAGCAGGTAGTCGAACCGGTCGGCGTCGAGCTGCGACGAGATCACGTCGTTCAGAAACGTCCGCTCGCCATCCCGCGCGCCGAAAAACGCCGCCACCTTCTCGGGCAGCAACCGGTCGTGCTGCCAGAGCAGCCGGTGCACCTCGCTGTCCGGGTCCTGGATGACGCGGAGCGTGAGCTTCTCGTGGGGGAAGTTCGATACCCGCTCGAACACGTGCGAGAACGGCCCGTGGCCCAGGTCGTGGAGGAGGGCCGACACGAGGCAGAGCGTCCGCTGCTCGTCCGACACCGGCGTGTGCCGCTCGATGTGGCCGAGCATCTTCCGGGCCGTCTCGAGCACGCCCAAGCTGTGCGCGTACCGCGAGTGGGTCGCCCCGGGGTACGCCAGGTGGGTCATCCCGAGTTGCAGGATCCGCCGCAATCTCTGGAACTCGGCCGCGTTCAATAGACCGAACAACAGCCGGTCCAGCGGTTGGTCCGTCCGGAAGGCGATCACGTCGTGGACCGGGTCGCGGATGATCTTCTCGGCCATCGATATTGTATTATGTTCAAGCCGGCGACGACCGCCACACCGATAAGGGGGAAGACATGTCTTCTTAACCGGGGGGAGGATCGCGGGATCCGATTTCCCCTGTTTAGCCGCGACCCGCAGGGCAAGCGACAGCGCCGCCCGAAGGGGAGCGCGGTGTCGAGCGCCCGTCCGATGTCGGAGCGCTCTCAACGAGGATTCGAACGTAATGACAGCGCGGTTGCTCATCCTGACCCTCCTCGCGACGTGCACGGCGCTCCTCCCGCACGCCGCCCCCGCGCGCGCCGCCGACAAGCCCCGCCAGACCACCGTCGTCACCCTCCGCGGCGGCGCCTTCACCCCGCAGCGCGTCACCGTCCGCCCCGGCGACACCGTCGTCTGGGCCAACGCCGACGACCGCGACCACACCGTCACCGCCGCGTCCGGCGCCTTCGACTCGGGCAACATCCGGCCCGGCGGCTCCTTCGCCTGGCGCGCCACCAAGCCCGGCGACTACGCGTACGGCTGCTCCCTCCACCCCCGCATGCGCGGCGTCGTCTCCGTGCAATGAAAAAGGGAGCCCGGCGACTTGTCGCGGGACGGAGTTCGACGGCCCCCGCCCGCGCATCGATCCCCCCTGTCTCGTCCGCGCGCAAAATTCCCCGCCCGCGCCCCGTTCGCGTATGCTGTGCCCGCAACGAGTCCCTCACCCCTCACCGAAAGGTACGCACCAATGGGCGATAAATCCCCGAAGGCCAAAGGCAAGCAGGCGAACCAGAAGCAGGCCAAGTCCAACAGCGCCGACCAGAAGAAGCAGGCCGCCGTCGCCGCCAAGAAGGCCCCGACGAAGAAGTGAGTCGGGCACGGGCGGGCCGGGGCGTTTGACCCTTCCCAGCCCGTTTGCTATGATTCGCCGTCCAATGACGACCACGATTACCATCGCCCCGATCATTATTGCCCCGCACACGCGC
>DATHXE010000053.1:0-2161 GCA_035459845.1 Tepidisphaeraceae bacterium
GACCCCGATCTGGGAGCGGGCGCGTCCGGCTCCCAAGGGAACCCCGGATTCCCGACGGATACGTCAGAGCGTCGATCGCGAATTGACCAATCAACTGTCGCCAACTCACGGGCCACCCGTTCACGTGGGCGGCGGGCTCCGGCGGTTCATTCGGGTTGTCGGGTCGTATCGTTTCGTGATTCAACTCGACTCCGGAGGGCGCGGTGCGGACCTGAGCTATTTCCACAGCGTATACGACGCGGATGGCGCGCTTGTGATCGAGAACACGTCCCTGCTCCGATGGTTGGGCTGGTCCGGTCAAACCAGTTGGCGTATCGACGACGAGTCGGAAGTGCAAAGCACGGCACGCGTCGTTCGGGAGTTGTGCCTGCATTTGGAAGACGCGGTGACTAACCTCATCGCGGACGTCTGAACCGAGTGGAAGGGGAGCGCCTCTTTCGCCCCTCCGGGGCTCTTCGCGAATATCGCGACGAAACCCCGGGCTTGCGCCCGGGGCTACTTTCTGTCGTCCCTCCGGGACTGTACCCTATCCGCGGATCGCGCCGGTCGATGTCCGTCTCGCGACAAGTCGCTGGGCTCCCTCAGATCGCGGACTTAGCGCACTCAGGACTCAGGACTGAGCACTCAGGACTGTTTCATCCTTCATCCCTCTGCCTTCATCCTTCCCCATAATGCAATTCGACGCACGAGCCGGGCGGTGGACTTATCTTGGGCTGTTCCTCATCGCGCTGGCGACGCTGATGTACGAGGTGCTGCTGACGCGGATCTTCAGCGTCACGATGTACTACCACTTCGCGTTCGTCGCGGTGTCGGTGGCGCTGTTCGGGATGACGCTGGGGGCGGTGATCGTGTACCTGTTGCCGGGCGTGTTCCGGCCGGAGCGGGCGCGGCGGCAGATGGCGGGGAACGCGCTGTGGATGGGTGTCACGCTCGTCGGGTCGTTCGTCCTCCACCTCAATACGAAGTTCGCGAGCGAGAAGGTCGGACGGCCGGAGATGGTGGGGGCGTGGGACCTGTTCTGGACGTACCTGCTGATCATGATCCCGTTCGTGTTCAGCGGGGTGGCGATCTGTTTGGCGCTGACGAAGTTCAGCAAGCAGGTGAGCCGGCTGTACGCGGCGGACCTCGCGGGGGCGGCGGTCGGGTGCGTGGGGTTCATCGTCGCGCTGCGGGTGACGGACGGGCCGACGGCGGTGCTGATCGCGGCGGCGATCGCGACCACCGGCGGGCTGTGCTGCGCGATGAACGCGGGGCGCAAGATGACCATCGGGCTCGGGGCGGTGCTGGCGCTCGGGACGTGGGGGCTGGCGGGGTACAACGGGATGCGCGTGTACCAGGAGGGGCAGGCGCGGCTCGAGGACCCGGCGCGGACGACGGCGATGGCGATGCAGGGGCGGGGCGTGTCGGCGCGGCCGCCCGTGCGGATCTGGAACGGGCTGAAGGCGGACCAGCCGATCCCGCTTTTCGAGCAGTGGAACGCGCACTCGCGGATCCAGGTGCGGAAGGAGAGCTACTGGCACCTGATCGGCGCGCCGAGCGGGTGGGGGATGAGCGATTTGTACAAGACCGACCCGGAGCTCAACGCCGCGCGCGCGCGGCGCGGGCTGGGCGAGAACGACGACGGCGGGCAGGAGTGGGTGCGCGAGCTGGCGGTGACGATCGACTCGGGCGCGGGCACGTACATCACCGAGTTTAAGCCCGACAAGGCGCTGGCGACGCTGGACGTGGCGCAGGCGTGGGAGACCAACGCGCTCTGGCACGAGGACCGGGCGGCCGAGGCGCGCAAAGCGGGGAACGCGGCGGGGGAACAGGAGAATCTGGCGAAGATCGAGCCGATGCGAAAGCAGGCGGCCGACCTGCGGACGCAAGCGGTCCGGGAGGCGGTCGAAGCGGCGCGGGAGCAAGTGGGGTATCTGAAGTACGACGTGACGAACTTCGCGCACTTCCTTCGGCCCAAGGCCGACGTGCTGGTGATCGGGGCGGGCGGCGGGCGCGATCTGCTGTCGGCGCTGGTGTTCGACCAGAAGAGCGTGACGGGCGTCGAGATCAACTCGGCGATCGTGATGGCGACGCGGCGCATGTTCGGCGACTTCGCCGGGCAACTGCACCGCATCCCAAATCTGCGCGTGTTCAACGACGAGGCGCGGAGCTTCATCACGCG
>DATHXE010000054.1:0-8401 GCA_035459845.1 Tepidisphaeraceae bacterium
CCCCACGTACGGCAGCACCTGGCCCCACGCCAGTTGCGCGTGTCCGGCCTTCACCCAGTTCGGCAGCTCGAAGATCGCGCCGAACCCGCCGTGGGCCGGGTCCGCCCCGTGCAGCCACCGGACGATCGCGCCCGTCGTCACGTTCGCCACGACCGACGCGAGCACGACCGGCGTGAACGTGCGGAACGAGAAGTCCTGTAGCACGACTTCCAGCGTGAACAGCACGCCGCCCAGCGGGGAGTTGAAGATCGCCGAGACCCCCGCCGCCGACCCACACCCGATCAGCAGCGGCATCGCCTGCCGCGCCGCCCGCCCCGCCCGCCCGACCGCCGACGCGATCGCCGCCCCGATCTGGACGATCGGCCCCTCCGCGCCCGCCGACCCGCCCGTCCCGATCGTCACCGCCGCCGTCACGATCTTCTCGACCGCCAGCATCGGCCGGATCACCCCGCGCGACCGCTGCACCGACTCCAGCACGTCCACGATCCCGTGCCCCTCCCGCGCCCGGATCACGTACCGCACGAGCAGCCCGACCGCCAGCCCGCCCGCCGCCGGGATCAGCACGAGCAGCCAGACCCCGCGCCCGTAGAGGGGGACGTGCCGCGCCAGGTCCACGTACGCCCACTGCCGCACCCGCTCGATCGACTCGTGGAACGCCACCGCCGCCGCCGCCGTGACCACCCCGATCACCGCCGCCAGCAACATCAGCAGCGACGGCCCCCCGAGCCCCAGCCGCCCCATCAGGCGCGACACGGAAACCCCCGCCGGCGACGGCGACAACTCCGAAGGCATCGTCACGAAGATACGCGCCCCGGAGCCCCGTTCAACCGTCCGCGGCCGCGCGCCACCTCCCGCTCGCGGCGGGCACGCCCGACCGGCAAACTCAGTGTGTCGCGCTCGCCCACCCGTCCACCAACGCAAACGGGTCGGACATCCCGAAGATGCCCGACCCGTCATTCGTTTCCGTTCGACCGACCTCACGCCCGCGACAAATACTGCCGCGTCTCGGTGTTAATCTTGAGCACCTCGCCGATCTCGATGAACGGCGGGACGCGGAGCTTGAGCCCCGTCTCCATCTCCGCGTCCTTCATCTGGTTCGTCGCCGTCGCGCCCTTGATCGCCGGCTGCGTGTCCGTCACCTGCAGGTCGACCGTCTTGGGCATGTCGTAGCTGACGATTTTGCCCTCGTGGTACAGGGCCGTCAGCTGCGTGTTCGGCTTGAGCAGCAGGATGTCGTCGCCGAACACGTCCTTCGGGATCGTCTCCTGCTCGAACGACTCCAGGTCCATCAGGATGTGGCCCTCGTTGTCCGAGTACAGGTACTCGACGTTCCGCGAGTCCAGGGTCGTCGTCTCGATGTCGTCGGTCGCGCCCACGCGCTTGTCGATGATCGTCTGCTTGCTCACGTCGCGCAGCTTGAACTGCACCTTCGCCCGCAGGTTGCCCGGCGTGTTGTGGTCCGCGTTCGTGACCACGTACAGCTTCCCGTCGATAATCACCGCCGTGCCCCGGCGGACGTCGCTCGCTCGCATCGCAAATCCTCTCGCGTGTCTTGCTGGTTGAATCGAAATCTGCCGACACCCCCGCGCGCCGAACCCTCGTACTACGTCCGGCCCCGGCAAAAGGTCGCGAAATGTACCAGCAATCCCCCCAACCCGTCAAACACCCGACAAAACGGTCGCGACGCAACGCGTTGCTGACGAGCCGCGAAAAAGAAAAGCCCACGGAGCTTGCTCCGTGGGTTTCGTGTTGACGGTCCGTCTGACCGGGCGCTACTTCTTCCCCTTTTCCATATCATCCAGCTTCTTTTCAAGCCGTTCAATCTTCTCCAGCAGCTTGTCGATCTTCGCGTCGCGATCGTCCGGCTTGACCTCGCGGGCAGGGGGGGCGTCCGCGGCCTCGCGCGCGTCGCCGCCCCGGCCGCCCTTGGCGGACATGTCCCACGCGACGCGGTACTCCAAACCCGTCCGCTTGAAGCCGAGCTCGCCCAGCCGCTTCTCGAGGTCCATCATGTGGGCCGCCCCGTAGAATACGCCCAGGTTCTTCTTGCCCGCTTCGAGCTGCTCCTTAATCACCTTCATGCAGGCCTTGTTCCGCTCGGTCAGCAGGACCGACCCGTTCGGGCCTTCCATCCCCTTGACCATCTCCTCCATGTTCTCGAACTGCTTGGCCAGCACCATCTTCAGCCGCCGGGCGCTGTCCGGCGCCAGGAACGCCTCGAGCAGGGCGGACGGGTCCATCTGCGCGCCCGCGCCGCCGTTCCCCTTGGCCATCTCCTTGAACATGTTCTGCACCATCATGCCCAGCATCGACTCCCCGCGCTCGTCCTGCAGCCGCTCGAACTCCTCGGCCGTCAGGTCCGCGTGGACGAAGTTCTTCTTCGTGTAGTCGATCCCGTCGAGCTGGTAGTCGAGCTCGAGGAAGTACTTCATCGCCCGCTGGATGAACTGCACGACCCCGACGCCCCCGCCGCGCGGCGCCTTGCCCGCCGCCGCCATCTCCAGGTCCTTCGGCTTGACCATCTCGAACAGCAGCGCGTCGTACCCCTCGAAGGTCTTGTTCAGCGACGCGTAATACCCCGGGTCGCCGATGTGCACCGCCGCCACCAGGTGCACCTGCTGCCCCTTGTCGTTCTTGTACGTGGCGATCGCCGTCTCCAGCCGCCCGCCGTCCCTTCCTTCCTCGACGAACCGCAGGAACTTGGTCCCGCCCTCGGGCTTCTCGGCGGCCCGGGCGACCGATACGTTCGCGAGCACGCACGCCACCATCGCCGCCAAGGCCAGCGGCATCACACGACGGGAAGACTGCATGAGTCGACTCCTGGTAGTATTCGATCGCCCGACGATACCTTCCCGGACACACCAGTCTCGCGCCGCGGTCCGCCAAAGGCAAGGAATTTCCAAACGCCGGCGGGCGCGCCGCGACCGCCGAAATAGTACGCGCCCCCGCGCCGACTTTCCTTACAATTACCCCGTCTCGTTTCCACTCGCTCGATCGCCGTCCGATCGCCGATGTACCCGACCGTTCGCGACTGCGGAGCCGTCGTTATGACCGCACTCCTCCCCCTCGAGCCGCGCGTCTTCCTGACCACCGCCCGCTTTTACGACGCCAACATCCTCGCCATCGAGGGCACGGCCGGTCACGACCACATCACCGTCACGCTCGACGCCAACGCCGGCCAGGTCGTCATCCAGACCGCCGGCCAGCCCGAGATCCGCGTCTCCACCACCTCCCGAAAGTCCTCACACAACGTCTCCAGCATCAAGGTCCAGGGGTTCGCCGGGAACGACACCCTGATCGCCAACCTCGGTTTTCCCGTCGGCATGAACGGCGACGACGGCAACGACACCCTCGAGTCCGCCGCCTCCGATTTCGAAGCCCTGGGCGGCTCCGGTAACGACACGATCCGCGCCACCAATGCAGCCGCCACTCACGTCTACGTCGGCGGCCAACAGGGCCACGACACGCTCGACGCATCCGCCGTCCTCGCCGGCCGCGTCGTCGCCGACGGCGGTGGCGGCCGCGACCTCATCCGCCTCGGCGGGGGCGACGACTACGCCTGGGGCGGCCCCAATTCCGACACCATCGTCGGCAACGCCGGTGACGACGTCATCCTCGCCGGCCGCGGCGACGACCTGATCTACGGCGACGATACCCTCGGCAACGCGTCCGGCGACGACTGGATCTTCGGCATGGACGGCTCCGACACCGCCTCGGGCGGCGCCGGCGCCGACCACCTCTTCGGCCAGGCCGGCGCCGACGAACTCAACGGCGGCGACGGCGCAGATTACCTCTTCGGTGGTGGCGGCAACGACTCGCTCGTCTCCGGCGTCGGCGACCACTTCCGCTACCGCGAGTACCGCCGGTACGACCGCCTGCTCAACGACCTCATCCCCGCCGAAGTCCGCCCGATCTTTAACGGTTAACCACAGGTCGGACGACTCTTAAAGACCTTCCCCGTCGAACCGGTTCCCCGGTTCAAACATCTCAGCAACGCGTTGCGTTGCAGCTAACGGGCATTCTCTGCGACCTCTGCGTCTCCGCGGTGAACTCTCTCGCCCCGCACCGCCTTGACAACCCCCCGCCTCACAATAAACTAGCCCCTCCTCAAAAGCAGGGCTTTGCGACGCGTCGAGAGGTTCGGCCACAGGCCGGAAGGGTAGACGTGTCGGGCACTTAAGCCTCCCTCCCGCCTTCGCGTCACACCACGGACGCCCTGGCGACCCCCTTCCGGTTCGTTCCCACTACCCCGTGGTGTAACGGTAGCACAAGAGTTTTTGGTACTCTTTGTCAAGGTTCGAATCCTTGCGGGGTAGCTCTGTTTTCAGTTCTGAGTCCGTTCAGTCCTGAGTGCTGAGTCCTGAGTCCTGAGTGACCCACGACAGCAAAACTCAGGACTCAGCACTCAGGACTCAGTACTCGTAGGACCCAGGACTCGTGTCGTCCACAGCCATCATCCTCGCCGCCGGCAAGTCCACCCGGATGAAGTCGCGCCTGCCCAAGACGCTCCACAACGTTTGTGGCCGGCCGATGTTGCATTACGTCATCCAGGCCTGCTACGACGCCGGGTGCACCCGCATCATCCTTGTCGTCGGCCACGGTAAGGACGAGGTGATCGCCGCGTTCGGCTCCGACAAGCGGATCACGTTCGTCGAGCAGACCGAACAGCTCGGCACCGGTCACGCCGCCCGCGTGTGCGAGGCCGAGCTCCGGAAAATGCACGGCGGGGACGTCTTCATCCTCGCGGGCGACGGCCCGCTCATCCGCGGCGAGGTCCTCCGCACCCTCCACCACGCCCACCGCGAAGACCACGCCGCCGCCTCCATGGCCACCGCCGTCCTCGACGACCCGACCGGCTACGGCCGCGTCCTCCGCGACGAGAAGGGCGAGTTCGTCGAGATCATCGAGCAGGTCGACTGCACCCCCGAGCAGCGCGACATCCGCGAGGTCTTCCCGTCCTACTACTGCGTCCGCGTCGAGGACCTGCTCCTGGCCCTGTCCCAGCTCACGAACACGACCAACAAGAAGGGCGAGTACTACCTGACCGACGTCTTCGGCATCCTCCGCAAGGCCGGCCGGAAGGTCGTCGCCGTGCAGGCGGTCGCCCAGGACGACGTGATCGGCGTGAACACCCGCCAGCAGCTCGCCGAGGTCGACCGCATCCTCCAGGCCCGCATCCAGCGGAAGCTGTTCGAGCACGGCGTCACCATCGTCTCCCCCGAGAACACCTACGTCGAGGACGGCGCGGCGATCGGCATGGAGACGGTGCTGCACCCGTTCACCTACGTCGGCCGGGGCGCCACGATCGGCGCATCGTGCGTCGTCGGCCCGTTCGCCTGCGTCCCGCGCGACGGGATCGTCCGCGAGGGGTCCACCGTCGCCAGCAACGTCACCAAGGCCGACTAACGCTTTCGCGAGATCACCGATGCGCAGTGACGCCGACAGCTTGAAGGTCTTCACCGGGCGGGCCAACCCCCAGCTCGCGCAGCGGATCTGCGACTACCTGCAGCTCCCGATGGGCCGCGGGCGCACCGAGCTGTTCCCCGACGGCGAGTTGATCGTCAAGGTCGACGAGGACGTCCGCGGCCGCGACTGCTTCGTCGTGCAGTCCACCAGTCACCCGGTCAACGCCCACCTGATGGAGCTGATGATCTGGATCGACTGCCTGAAGCGCGCCAGCGCGGACCGCGTCACCGCCGTCGTCCCGTACTTCGGGTACGCCCGCCAGGACCGCAAGGACGAAGGCCGCACGCCCATCACCGCCAAGCTCGTCGCCAACCTGCTCGAGCGCGCCGGGGCCGACCGGGTCGTCGCCGTCGACCTCCACGCCGCCCAGGTCCAGGGCTTCTTCGACATCCCGGTCGACCACCTGTCGGCCAGCCCGGTCATCAGCAAGTGGATCTCGTCGCTCAACCTGTCGAACCGCGTGTTCGTCTCGCCCGACGTCGGCAACGTCAAGCGCGGGCAGGCGTTTGCCAACATCCTGGGCGGGGAGATCTCGATCATCGACAAGCGGCGCAAGGGCGGGTCGACGGTGGAGTCGAAGAACATCATCGGCGACGTCGAGGGCAAGAACGTCCTGATGGTCGACGACATGATCACGACCGCCGGCACCGTGACCGAGGCCGTGAAACTGATCAAGGAGCATGGGGCCGCCGACATCTACATCGCCGCCACCCACGCCGTCTTCGCCCCGCCCGCGCTCGAGCGCCTCGCCGCCTGCCCCTACACCAAGCTCGCCGTCACCGACACGATCACGATCGGCAACCGGTGCGAGCCGATCGCCAACCGCCTCGAAGTGCTGTCGGTCGCCGGCCTGATCGGCGAGGCGATCCACCGCATCCACCGGAACGAGTCGGTCAGCGCCTTGTTCTCCAACGGCAAGGGATCCAAGTAACGCCCTCGCCCGCCAACCGTAAGCATTAATCGTTACGCATTAGGAGCCCCACTCATGTCCCAGACCGCATCGATCGACGTCAAGGCCCGCCCCGAGCTCGGCTCGCGGCGGAACAAGCGCCTCCGCACCGCCGGGTTCGTGCCCGGCGTCATCTACGGCCACAAGGAGGCCGTCATCCCCGTCACCCTCCCCAAGAAGGAGCTCGTCGGGTACCTGAACAAGGGCACGCACGTGTTCGCCCTCGCCCTCGACGGCAAGAGCGAGACCGTCCTCGTGAAGGACGTCCAGTACGACCACCTCGGCCTTGAGGTCCTCCACGTCGACTTCGCCCGCGTCGACCTCAACGAGACCGTCCAGGTCACCGTCCCGCTCGTCCTCAAGGGCACGCCCAAGGGCGAGTCCGAGAACGGCGTCCTCCAGCAGAACCTGGCCGACCTCGAGATCGAGTGCCTCGTCACCCAGATCCCCAACGAGATCCGCGTCGCCGTCGCCGACCTCGGCGTCGACGACGTGATCCACATCAAGGACCTCAAGCTCCCCGACGGCGTCAAGGCCCTCCAGGACGAAGACCTCATCGTCTGCCAGGTGAAGGAAATCGTCGAGCAGGAAGCCCCCGCCGCCGAGGGCACCGCCGAGCCCGAAGTCATCGGCGCCACGGACGACGCCGCCGAAGGCGAGAAGAAGGAATAGTAAAAGTGCTGAGTTGAAAGTCCCAAGTCCTGAGTCAGACCGACTCTCGCCTCAGGACTCAGCACTCAGGACTCAGGACTATGAAGATCGTCGTCGGCCTGGGCAATCCCGGAAAGGAGTACGTCGGCACCCGCCACAACGTCGGATGGGAGGCGATCGATCAGGTCGCCGCCCGCCTCGGGTGGGTCACCGGCGGGCCGGGCGCGTTCGAGACGTTCGCCAAGTCGAAGTTCGACGGGCTCACGATCGACGGCGCGCTCAGCCTCCACTCCACGGGCGGGACCGAAAAGGTCCTCCTGCTCAAGCCGCTGACGTACATGAACCTGTCCGGCCGGTCGGTCCAGGCGGCGTTGAGCTTCTACCAGCTCACCCCCGCCGACTGCCTGATCGTGCTGGACGACCTGGCCCTGCCGTGCGGGAAGATCCGCCTCCGCGGCGCGGGCAGCCCGGGAGGCCACAACGGCCTCAAGAGCATCGAGACGTCGCTGGATACCGACAAGTACCCGCGACTACGGATCGGGATCGACATGCCGCCCCCGCGGGTGCCCCAGCGTGACTACGTGCTGGGGAAGTTCACCCCCGACCAGCGGCCCCTCGTCGAACAGGCCCTCGCCCGCGCCGCCGGCGCGGTCGTCACCTGGGTCGACAAGGGCCTCAACGCGGCAATGAACCAGTTCAATAAAGAAGAGTCCTGAGTCCTTAAGTCCCGAGTCCTGAGATGATCGTCGTAATCGAAACTCAGCACTCGGCACTCAGCACTCAGGACTGACTTAACCAGCGGCCGGCCCCAACCGGCCATAACCCAAGCTCGGGAGCTACGGACCCCATCATGGCACGCACCACCATCAATCAGTACGAAGCGATGTTCCTCTTCCCCGCCGGCGCCGCCACCGAGGTCGAGAACACCCTCGCCACCGCCCGCAAGTTCCTCGAGGCCCACGGCGCACAGGTCGCCGTCCTCAAGAAGTGGGACGAGCGCAAGCTCACCTACGAGCTCAAGAACAACAAGCGCGGCGTCTACATCTCCGCCTACTTCACCGCCCCGACCTCGGCGATCACCGCGATCGAGCGCGACGTCAAGCTGTCCGAGGACGTCCTCCGCGTCCTGATCCTCAAGGCCGACCACCTCTCCGCCGACGAGATCCAGAACCACGAGCCCCAGAAGCCCGAGCCCCGCGAGGAGCGCCCCGAGCGCGGCTTCGGCGGCGGCTTCGGTGGCGGCGGTGGGTACGGCGGCGACCGCGGTGACCGTGGCGGTGATCGCGGCGGCGACCGCCCCGGCTACGGTGGCCCCCGCGGCCGCCGCGACGAGGC